>DATASX010000086.1 GCA_036269075.1 Sporichthyaceae bacterium | reverse complement strand
ACCGCGGAGAAGGACATCTGAGATGGCTGATCAGGAATCCCTGCTCATCTACGCCCGGGCAGTGGGCGGCTCGACCCCACCGCTGCTGATGAACCCGCCACCGGACTGGACGGTGAAGTTCTTCACCAAGCTGGGCCAGCGGTCCCTCTACATCAAGCTGCCCGGGCAGGTGAACGCGTACCGGGCCAGCGACGGCGGCCTGCTCGACCCGGAACTGACGCTGGGTCAGCTGGAGATGGCGCCGTACGAGATGATCGAGTTCCGTTCGGAATCGGCTGCCTGAGCAAGCGCTCCCGTGTCCGGCGGCCGGGTCGATGGGAGTACGTGTGCGTCTGCTCGGAACCGTCGGACTGCTGGCCTGCGCCGGCCTGCTCGCAGCCTGTAGCTCCGGTGGCGCGTCGGCCCGCGGCCCCAGCCCGACGCCGACCGTCGGCGTTGCCACCCCTTCGGCCTCGCCGACGATCGACGCGCTGGTGGCCGGCACCGACCGGCCGCCGACGCCGGGCTCGCCGCAGGCGCAGGTCGCCGCCCTCGCCACCGAGTTCGCGACCTCGCACGACGCGGCCCGCCGGTGCCTGGACCTGCTCGACGGGCCTCTGGTCGACCGGATCGGGGCGCTCGCGTCGGACACTCGGCAGGCGTGCGCGCGCAACCTGGCCGAGGCGGATCGCGAGGGTTTCCCGACCGGGCTGCAGATCCGCGAGTTGCGCGTCGCACCGGACGGGACCGGCGCAACCGCCACCGTGACGCTCGAGGGCGGGGCGCTCGAGGGCACATCCGGCCGCTGGATGTTCGCCAGAATCAGCGGCTTCGGCCGGACCATGCACACCGACCCGGCCGGTCATTGGGCGCTGGTGGACTGGAAGACCGACTATCTGCGGTCCTACGACCAGAACGTGCTCGGCCCCGGATACGTCGCCCCCGGCCCGGGCGATCCGCTGGCCGACGCCAAGGTCCGGGACTGCACCAACCACGCCCTGCAGTCGTTGAGCGACCAGGACTTCACCGGCCGCTTCTACCAACAGTTCACCTATGCCGATGACCGGCGCTACGGCATCGAACTGGGTTGCGTGCACGTGCAGGCGCCCACGGACGCCGCGCGGCTGCGCGTCGGTTACGAGTTCGAACTGATCGAGACCTTGATCCACACCGGCAGCTCCGCAGCGGTCGCGCACTGCGCGGTCCAGCGGCTGCTCGGCGGCATGGACGACCCGACGATGGCCCGCGCCGCACTCGACGACTCCAGCGGCGCAGCGATTCGCAAGTCACTCGGCGAGGTGGAGGGCGGTTGCGGCGGGACCCCGCCCACCTCCGGCCTGTGATCGGTGCGCCTGGTGCCCTACCGGACTGAACAACCACCGGGCAGAGTTGAAATGCAAGTGGTGCCCCACGCCCGGTCGTGGTCGCTCTCGTTGCGATTCTGCCCACCAGGTGCGCAGGGGCCGGCCCAGCTAGCGGATCCGCCGGCCGGTCTCCGCACACGAGTAGCCGCCCAACGCCTCGACCTCGGCGCGGAAATCCTTGTCCTGCAACAGTTCCCACAGTGGGGCCAGCAACTCCTCCTCGACGGTCGCGGCGCGCAGCACCAGGTCGTAGGGCTCCTGGGCCACCGGCACGAAGTCCAGTCCGAACGCACGCGCGGCGGCATGGATGCCGAGCCCGGCATCGGCTCGGCCGGCCGCGACCGCGGCGGCCACTGCGAGGTGGGTGTGCTCCTCGCGCTCGTAGCCGACGAGCTGATCCGGCGTCAGGTGATGCCTGGTCAGTTCCACGTCGAGCAGGACCCGGGTCCCGGCGCCGCGCTGGCGGTTCACGTACCGCAGTTCCGCACCTGTCAGGTCCGCGATGCCGGTCAGCCCCAGGGGGTTTCCCGGTGCGACGATCAGCCCCTGATCGCGGTGCAGCAGCCGGATCACCGCGATGTCGTTGTCGCTCCCGAACAGTCGGTCCAGGTACGGCAGTGTGTACTCGCCGGTCTCCGGATCGAGCAGGTGCGAGCCCGCCAGGTGGCACAGCCCGTCGCGCACCGCGATCAACCCGCCGAGCGAGCCGACGTTCGACGACGCGAGCGTCGTGTGCGGGTCCGCACGTCGCAACGCGGAGGCGGCGACGTCGAGCACCATGTCGTGCGAGCCGATCGAGACGATCGTCCGGTCGATCGCAGCGATGTCCCGGAGCAACTGCACCTGCACGGTCTCGCCGGCGTGGTGACCCTCAAGTCCGGCAGGGACGACCAACAGTCCGTCGGCGCGCACCAGCGAGGTGAGCACACCGGCCCCGCGGGGGAGCGGGGTGGCGACGATCTCCCCGCCGACGCGACCCAACCGCATCCGGATCCAGTCGTCGCTGCCCAGTACCGAGGCCAGTTTCCGGGCCAGCCGGGCCGCGACCACCGCTCGCCGGGTCGGCGCGGCCCCCTCCAGGGCCGCCAACACCGGGACCGCGAAGATCTCGAAGGTGAGCGCCGCCGAAACCGGATAACCCGGCGCGCCGACGATCGGGGTCGCCGGATCGGCGGCGACGGTGCCCAGCACCACCGGATGGCCCGGGCGGACGGCCACGCCGTGCACGGCCAACGTGCCGACCGTGGCCACCACATCGGCGGTCCAGTCGTCGCGACCCGCGCTGGACCCGGCGATCAGGATCACCAGGTCGGCCTCGACGGCGGCGGCACGGACGGCTGCAGCGATGCGGTCCGGGTCGTCGGGCACGATCGCGGTCACCTCGGCGCGGCAGCCGATCTCCTGTGCCTGGGCAGCAAGCATCAGCGAGTTGGTGTCCGGGATGTCCCCGGGGCCGAGGTCGGCGCCCAACGGTTTGATCTCGTCGCCGGTCGGCACGATGACCACGAGCGGAGCCTGACGGACCGTCAGTTCGAGGATGCCCGCGGCGGCCGCGGCGGCGAGATCCGCCGGGCGCAGCCGGTGACCGGCGGGCAGCAGCAGTTCGCCGGCGGCGAGATCCTCGCCGATCGAGCGCACGTGCTGGTACGGCGGAGCCGCGGCGCGCAGCTCTGCACCCGCCTCGCTGCGGTGGACGTGCTCGCGCATCACGACCGCGTCGAAGCCGTCGGGCATGGGGTCGCCGGTGTCCACCACCTCGAAACCACCTACCGGCAGCACCAGCGGGGTGCTCTCGGTGGCTCCGACCGTCTCGCCGGCCCGCACCGCGATCCCGTCCATCGCGGCGGCGTCGAAGGCCGGGGAGGAGCGGCGCGCCCAGACCGCCTCCGCGGTCACCCGGCCGGCGGCCTGCCCAACCGGCACGGTCACGGTCGCGGTGCGTCGCGGGCAGCCGGCCTCGGCGCATGCCGCTGCCCACGCCGCTGCGGCGTCCGCAGCGGGTACGTCGGACACGAACGGACTTCGTTCGTTGCTCGCTGGTCTCGCTCGCTCGTCCCTCGCTCGCTCGAGTCGCTCGCGGTGACCCGTCATCGGTACAACACCACCTCCACCTCGCTGCCGCCGTCCAGACCGGTGGCAGGCTCGGGCACCAGCAGGTAGCCGTCGGCCTCGGTCAGCACCCGCAGCAGCGCCGAAGGGCCGTGAATCGGCTCGGCGTGGCCGTCTCGGATGCGGACCTGGACGACATCGAGTCGGCCCGCCGAGGACGGGACGTCGCGGTTCAGCCGGGCCCGGACCGTGGGCTCCGGCGGGCTCGCCGCGCAGCCAGCCAGCGCCCGCACCAACGCCATGCCGAGCAGTCGGAACACGACGAGCGCCGAAAGCGGATTGCCGGGCAGGCCGAGCACCGGGACGTCCCCGCAGTGGGCCAGTAGCGTCGGCTTGCCCGGCTTGATGGCCAGCCCGTGGCACCAGATTTCGCCGAGTTCGGCGACCGCCGCCGCGGTCTCGTCGCGCGTGCCCACCGACGAGCCCGCCGAGACGACCACCAGGTCGGCCCGACGCAGGGCGGCGCGCAGGAGCACGGCGAGCGAGCCGGGGTCGTCGGTCGCGATGCCACCGAGCACCGGGTTGCCGCCCGCCTCGTGGACCAGCCCGCACAGCGCCGAACTGGTCGCGTCGCGCACCTGACCCGGCATCAGTTGTGCGGTGTCGGGCGGGACGACCTCGTCGCCGGTGCCGATGATCAGCACGGTCGGTCGGGCGTGCACCTGCACCGAGGTCACGCCGGCGGAGGCGAGCAGGCCGAGTTCCGTGGCCCGGATCGGTCGACCGGCGGGTACGAGGACGGCGCCGGCCGCCACGTCCTCGTCCGCGCGCACCACCCCGGAACCCGCGCCGACCGGACGGGTGATCTCGATGGTGTCGGGCATCGTCCGCGCGGTGTGCTCGACCATCACCACCGCGTCCGCGCCGGCGGGCAACGCCGCCCCGGTGGGCACCGCGACGCAGCGGCCGGTGGTGACCGGCATCTGCGGCGCGACCCCCATCGGGATCGATCCGGCGACGTCCAGATAGCTGGGCAGGCCCTCCGACGCGCCGAAGGTGTCTGCCGCACGGACGGCGAACCCGTCGACGGTGGACCGGGCGAAGCCCGGCAGGTCCTCCGGCGAACGGACGTCGGCCGCCGGCACCCGGTGCAGTGCGTCGAGGAGGGCGACCGTTTCGACGTCGGTGCGGCGTCGCGGGCGAAACCCGGACTGTGCCTCGGCGAGCGTGCGGACCGAGAAGAACTCGCGGCCACTCATCGGTGGACCATCGATCGTTCGGGAAAGTCCGAGGCGGCGCGCACTGCGACACTGATTCGCTCACTGCGCGCACTCATGGCCCGGGCTGACCCGCAGTGCCCTCAGGTTTGGGTTGGGGTCGAGCGGCTGTGCCGCCCTTGTCCAGACCGAGCACGCTGACCACCGGGCCCAGGGCGACCTGGCCCAAGCCGCAGATCGACGTCTTGCGCATGACCTCCTCGAGTTCCAGGATCCGGCCCTGCGCAGGCGAGTCCAACCGACCGTCGGTGTCGAGAGCGTGGCGCAGGATGTCGTGCGCCTTCGTCGAGCCGACCCGGCACGGCACGCACTTGCCGCACGACTCGTTGCGGAAGAACCGCAGCACGTTGGTGGCCGCCGCCAGGACGTCGGTGCCCTCGGCCAGCACCACCAGCGCCCCGGATCCGAGCATCGACCCGGCCGCGGCCAGCGTCCCGAAGTCCAGCGGGACGTCGAGGTCTCCGGGGCCGAGGAAGTTCGACGACGCCCCGCCGGGTTGGACGGCGCCGACCCGCCCGCCCTCGGCCACCCCACCGGCCAGCTCGATCAGATCGCGGATCGTGGTGCCCGCGGGCACGCAGTACACGTCGGGGCGAACGACGTGGCCGGACACCGCGAAGAACTTCCACCCGACCGCCTCGCCTAGCCCGATGTCCCGCCAGGCCTGGGCGCCGCGCTGCACGATCACCGGGACATCGGCGAACGTCTCGACGGAGTTCATCAGCGTCGGGCGGCCGTACAGGCCGTAGTTGCCGGGGAACGGCGGCTTGTTGCGCGGTTCGCCGCGGTGGCCCTCCATGCACTCCAGCAGCGCGGTTTCCTCACCGAGGATGTAGCCGCCGGGGGAGACGAAGACGTCGATCTCCAGCGGCCGGCCGCTGCCGCAGGCATCGGCGCCGACCATGCCGCCCGCCCGCAACGCGTCGATCTCCGCGCGCAGCACGTGCTCCTCCGGGCCGTACTCGTGGCGGAGGAACACCCAGCCCTGCGCGGCGCCGACCACGGCCATCCCGAGCAGCAGCCCCTCGAGCACCAGGTGCGGCTGGGTGGCCAGGATCTGCCGGTCCTTGAACGTGCCCGGCTCGGACTCGTCGGCGTTGCAGATCGCGTACTTGAGTGTGCCTTCGGCCGCGCGCACCAACTCCCACTTGGTCCCGGTGGGGAAGCCTGCGCCGCCCATGCCCCGCAGCCCGGAGTCCTTGAGCGCCGTAATGATCTGATCCGGCGTCAGATCGCCACGCAGCAAAGCTTTCAGCGTCGCGTACCGCTCCGGCACAGTGCTGCCGGCCGGGTACGGGTCGTTCGGCCACGGATCCGCCAGCCCGGTCGCGTGCGCGGTCTGGAGTCGGCCGGCCGCGGCCTGCTCGATCAGCGCGGGCAGGTCGGCAACAGGCGCCGGGTGCTCGTTGACCGCCCCCGCCGGGGCGATGTCGCACCGGCCCAAGCAGGAGACCTCGACGACCTCGACGTCGGGGCCCACCTCGAGCGCGGCGGGGTCGCCGCCGCGACGGAGCCAGCACGCCAGGTCGCGGCAGACGCTGACGCTCACCTTCGGCGGCGGGCTGGTGCGGAAGTGCGGGTAGAACGAGATCAGGCCCTCGATCTCGTAGCGCGGCCGGCGCGTGGTGCGCGCCAGGTTCTCGAGCTCCTCCCGCGGCAGCCAGCCGACCCGCGCCTGGATCGCGTTCAGCTCCGGGATCAGCGACGGGCCGGGGAACTTGCCCGCGCGTGCCTCCACACCCGGCGGCCGGGTCAGGCTGTGTCGGCCGGTCACTCGCTGCGCTCGCTCACGCCGGCTCCACCTGGATGGCGCAGAACTTGAACTCCGGAATCTTTCCCCAGGGGTCGATCTCGTCGATGGTCAGCAGGTTCGCGGCGGCCTCGCGGAAGTGGAACGCGATGAAGCAGTTGCCCAACTGCTCCCGATGGCTGATCCGGACCGCGAGTTCGATCGTGCCTCGTCGGGATCGCACTCGGGCGAGCTGACCGTGCGCCAGACCGCGGTCGGCGGCGTCCTTGGGATGCATCCACACCTCGGCGGTCGGGGCGATCGCGTCGAGGGCGAAGGACCGGCGGGTCATCGTCCCGGTGTGCCAGTGCTCCAGCAACCGCCCGGTGTTCAGCACCAGGGGGTACGCCGCGTCGGGTAGCTCCTTGGGCGGTAGCCATTGCGCGGGCACCAGATGGGCCAGTCCGTCGTCGGTGTTGAACCGCTCGTCGAACATGACCACGGTGCCGTCGAGGTTCTCCGGGTCGGGGTTCGGATAAAGCTTTCCGGTCGCGCCGAGGTTGGCCCACTCCAGGTTCCGGTAGGACGGCATCAACGCCACCATCTCGTCGAACACCTCGGTCGGCGCGGTGTAGGTCCAGTCCAGGCCGAGACGGCGGGCGAGTTGGACGACGATCTGCCAGTCCGGCCGGGCCTGCCCCGGCGGGTCGAGCACCTTGCGTCCCAGCTGCACCCGACGGTCGGTGTTGGTGTACGTCCCGTCCTTCTCCAGGTAGGAGGTCGCGGGCAGGATCACGTCGGCGAACTCGGCGGTCTCGGTCAGGAAGATGTCCTGCACCACCAGGAAATCCAGCCCGGACAGCGCCTTGCGCACCTTGTTGGTGTTCGGGTCGGACAGGAACGGGTTCTCGCCGAGCATGTACATGCCGCGCACGCCGCCAGGTTTGCCCACCGAGCCGACGATCTCGGTGACGGTCAGCCCGCGCTTGGGGTCCAGCGGCATGCCCCAGGCCGCCTCGAACCGCTCCCGCGACGCCGTTTTGTCGACGCCCTGGTAGTCCGGGAAGAACATCGGGACCAGGCCGGCGTCCGAAGCGCCCTGCACGTTGTTCTGCCCGCGCAGCGGATGCAACCCGGTGCCCGGCCGGCCCACCTGGCCGGTGATCGAGCACAACGCGATCAGGCAGCGCGCGTTGTCCGTGCCCGTGGTGTGCTGCGAGATCCCCATGCCCCAGTACACGACCGCGGACCCGGCGTTGCCCCACGCGCGGGCCACCTCGCGGATCTGTTCGGCGTCGACGCCGGTGATCTGCGCCGCGCGCTCGGGCGAGTAGTCGGCGACGGTGGCAGCCAGCGCCTCGTAGTTCGACACCCGTTGCTCGATGAACTGACGGTCGATCAGATCGAGGCGGATGATCTCGTGCATGATCGCGTTGTAGAACGCCACGTCGGTGCCCGGCTTGAGCTGCACGAAGATGTCCGCGTGCTCGGAGACCGTGGAGGCACGCGGGTCGACGTAGATGATCGTGGTGCCGCGCCTGCGCGCCTGCTTGAAGAACGAGCTTGCCACCGGATGGTTGGCGGTCGGGTTGCACCCGGCCAGGATCGCGACATCGGCGTTGGCGACATCGCTGTAGGTGGTCGAGACGGCGCCGGACCCGACACCCTCGAACAGCGCCGCCACCGAGGAGGCGTGGCACAGCCGGGTGCAGTGGTCGACGTTGTTGGTGCCGAACGCCGTGCGGATCAGCTTCTGGAAGAGGTAGGCCTCCTCGTTCGAGCACTTCGCCGAACCGAAGCCGGCGATCGCGGGCGGCCCGGACTCGGTGTGCAGTGCCCGGAGCCGGCTCGCGACCAGATCGAGCGCCTCGTCCCAACTCGCCTCGCGGAATGCAGGCAGCACCTCGTCGTAGTTGACCAGGCCGCCCGGCTTGCGTTTACGGTCCTTGCCGGGACGGCTGTCGCCGCGAACGTCGGCCGACAACGGGCCTTTGGGATAGGCGTCCTCACGGCGGATCAGCGGGACGGTCAACCGCTGCGGCGAGGCCGAGTAGTCCCACCCGTAGCGCCCCTTGACGCACAACCGGCTGCGCGAGCCGGGCTGGTCGCGGCCCTCGGCGAACACGATCGCCTTGCGCTCGCGGTCGACGTTGTACGTCAGCGCGCAGCCCACACCGCAGTACGGGCAGACGCTCTGCACCTGGTCCAGCAGAGCGCGCGGCTGGATGGGCACCCCGCCGATCGGCTTGTTCGTCAGGGCCCCGGTCGGGCAGGCTTGCACGCACTCCCCGCAGGTGACGCACGAGGACTTGCCCATGGGGTCGTTCAGGTCGAACGCGATCCGGGTGGCGTTGCCCTTGCCGGATCGGCCGATCACGTCGTTGCCCTGGATGTCGTCGCAGGCCCGCACGCACCGGTCGCAGAGGATGCACGAGTCGTGGTCGACGTCGATGACCGGGTTGGAGGAGTCGCGGCCGCGCCCGGTGCCCAGCGGCAGATCGGTGGTCTCCCTCGACACCCCGTACCGGTCGGCCAGGGCCAGCAGCGCGTTGTCGCCGGTGGTGACGTCCTTCGGGTCCTCGCTGCGCGGGCGCTGGTCGGACAGCAACAGCTCCGTGAGCACCGCGCGGGAGCGGTCCAGTGCGGGGGAGTCGGTGGTGACGGTCATCCCGTCGTCGCACGGGCGCAGGCATGCGGCCGCATAGACCCGCCCGCCGGTGTCGACCACACACATCCGGCACACGCCGACCGGGTCGTAACGATCGTCGTGGCAGAGCACGGGGATCTCGATGCCGACCTGCGCAGCAGCCGCAAGCACCGTGGTGCCCGCCGGCACGCTCACCGTTCGGCCGTCGATCGTCAGCGTGACGGTCGACGTGATGGTCCGGTCGTCCAGCGCGGTGATCATGACCTCCTGGTGAGCAGAGTGCGACCTAGTGAGCAGAGTGCGACGCGAGCACGGTACCCGGCGGGCGTCCCTCGGCATCCCAGCCGCGAGCCGCGTAGTACGCCGAAACCATCCCGCCCAGGCGCTGCGCCGTCAACGACGCCGTGCGGCCGGAACCGACGGTCAGCGAGGTCTCCAGCAGCCGGGGCGGCAGGGTGTCGTCGGCGGCGGTGGCGCCGTGCGCGAGGTTGAAACTTCGCTTCGCGTCCACGATCCGCGCCGCGGTGGCGCGCAGCTCAGCGGCGTCGACGTCCCACCCGGTGACCGGGGCGAGCAGCGCGGCCCATTCGGTGAACGGATCAGTGAACACCCCGCGCAGGAACTTGCAGAGGATCATCGAGTCCATCACCGCGGCACGGTCCTCGGTGGCGATCGCCGCAGCGACGTGCGGGGCACCGCCGGCCAGCCGGTCGTGCTCGCCGGACAGGTCGGCCTCGTAGGCGCCGCTTCGATTGTGGTCCGCGCCGCGGGAGTTGACAGCCAGCCCGAGCGCCATCGCCTGCATGGTCCGCGGCTCGTAGCCGGGCATCTCCAGCCCCTTCACGTGCGGGGCGAACTCGCCCGAGCCGCCACCGACGACCGCCGCTGCGCGCCGGGACCCCTCACCGAGCAGCCGGCCCAGCTCCGTGGACCGCTCGCCGATCTCGGTCAGCATCCGCAGAACTGACGCCCCCTCACCGAAGCGGAGCCAGGGCGCATCGATCAGTCCGCGTTCGACGCACTCCATGGCCCAGGCGATCGTGCCGCCCGCGGAGATGGTGTCCAGGCCGAGGGCATCGCAGAGCGCCGAGGCCTCCATCACCATGTCGGGGTCGTCGACGCCGCACAGCGGTCCGAGGGCGAAGGTGTTCTCGTACTCCATGCGCTGGCTGCCGCCACCCTTGCGCTGGTAGATGTGCTCGCAGCCGATCGAGCAGGAAGCGCAGCTCTTGCGGGCGACCGCCCGCAGGTCGTGCAGTTCCTCCGCTGCCAGCCGCGGCGCGCCTTCGAAGGTGGCGGCGGTGAAGTTGCGCGTCGGCAGGTTGGCGACGGCGTTGAAGGCCAGCAGATTTCCCAGGGTGCCGAGCTCGCGGTACTTCGCAGTTGCCGGGCCGAAGCTGCGCGCCCGCAGGTCGCGGGCCGCGGCCAACACCGCGTCGGGGTCGGCGACGGCGGCCTTGCCCGCGGATCGCACCAGCACGGCCTTGAGGTTCTTGGCACCCAGCACGGTGCCCAGGCCACCGCGGCCGGCGTGCCGGCCGTCGTGGCTGATCGTGGCGTAGCGGATGCCGCGCTCTCCGGCGGGCCCGATCACCGCGGCGCGCCAACCGCGCCCGAACCGTTCGCGCAGGGACTTCTCGGCCTCGGCGGCGCTGCTGCCGGACAGGTCCTCGACCGGCTCCAGCCGAGCCCCGTCGGAGTCCACGAGCAGTACCGACAAGGTGTCCGCCCGGCCTCGGATCACCAACGCGTCGTTGCCGGTCAGCTTGCCCGCGATGGCGAACTGGCTGGAGGCCAAGGCGTCGTTCAACAGCCCGGTCAGCGGGGACTTGGCGACCACGGCGAACTTCGCGCTGGTCGTCAACGGGGTGCCGACGAGCGGGGAGAAGACGAAGGCCAGCGGCGCCGGCGGCGCCAGCGGTTCCACCCCGACCGGAGCCAACTGATGCATCAGCCAGGTGCCCAGCCCGACTCCGCCCAGATACCCGCGGAGGATCTCCTCAGGCAGGTCCAGGCGCTCGGTCGCCACGTCGGCGCCAGCCACGTCGACGATCAGCGCCTGTCCGAAGTAGCCACCCGGCGCCATGGTCGAAGTGTACGTCGCGGGGATGCTGACGGTCCGTCAGCCGCCGGCGTCGGCCGAGACGAACGCGACCGTGTCCCCGGCCACCAGTGGCAGGTGCAGGTCGCGGCTGATCCGGTCGCCGTTCAACGCGGCCACGACGTAGGGGTCCAACTCCACCCCGGTCGCCGCCGCCGCCGCGCCCAGCGTGGCGGCCCGGACACGAACCGCCCGCGGCCCGCCGCGGAACAGCGGGCCGTACCGCTCCACGGTGATCTCCGGCGCCGGCCGGGCCCGGGCGGCCGTGTAGTCCTCGGGCGAGTTCAGGTTCAGCACCGACTCCAGTTCCGGGTCCACGGCCGCGAGCGCCCGGTCGGCCAGCAGGTCGGCGTCGCGCAGTTCCCGGACCCGGCAGTGCTCGAACAGCATCCCGGGCTTGCGCGCCCCGGCATCGACCAGTTCGGCCAGCAGTGGGGCCAGCGCCGTGCGGTAGCCGGCGGCCAGTGGCTGCCGGTAACCGCGCGCCAGCGGCAGCGCGACGTCGGTGTCCGGGTCGATCGCGCCCAGCACCCGGATCACGAACCGAGGATGCAGGAACGGCATGTCGGTGGACGACACGAAGGCCACCGATGCCCCCTCGGCGGCGGCCAGACCGGCGGCGATGCCCTGCAGCGGGCCCCGCCCGGACACCGGGTCGTCGACCACCAGGACCTCACGGGGAAGTTCGGGCAGTTCCTGGTCCGGCGCCCGGACGACCACCACCGGGCCGGCCACCGTGCGGACCAGCAGCGCGGTGGTGCGGTACAGCAACGTCGAGCCGTGCCAATCCAACGCGGCCTTCGGCGTCCCCATGCGCGAGGACCGCCCTCCGGCGAGCACGACAGCGGCAGCTTCCACGCGCGAACCCTATTCGCCCGTCGCTCGGCGGCCCGTTCGTCCGATCCTTGCAACTATTGCCGCCGGATTCCGTCGAAGCGAACAAGGACGCCCGCTGATTGGCTGCGTACTGTCACGATGTGCCCAACACCTATGACCTCAGCGGTCGAACCGTTCTGATCACCGGCGGCGCCCAGGGCCTCGGTCGGGCGATCGCCGAACTGGCCCGCGACAGTGGCGCGACCGTGTGCATCTGCGACATCCAGGGGACCGAGAAGACCGCCGACGAACTCGGCATCCGCGGTGTCGAGATCGACGTCGCGGACCGCGAGTCGGTGGCGGCCGGGGTGGCGCAGGCCACCGAACTGCTCGGTCGCATCGACGTGCTGGTCAACAACGCCGGAATCTCCGGTCTGGGCGACCCGAAGCCGTTCCTGGACACCCCGCTCGAGGAGTGGAACACGGTCCTCGGGATCAACCTGACCGGGCCCTACCTGATGGCGCGCGCTGTCGTCCCGGGCATGCTCGCGCGCGGGGAAGGCGTCGTGGTCAATGTCGCCTCGGTCGGCGGGGTCCTGGCGCTGCGCGGTCGCGGGCCGTACTGCGTCAGCAAGGCGGCCCTGGTCCAGCTGACCCGGGCGCTCGCGGCCGAGTACGCCGGCGCCGGGATCCGGGTGAACGCGATCGGCCCGGGCTGGATGGACACCCCGTTCATCCGCTGGCGTCTGGAGGACCCGGTGCTCGGCCCGCAGTTGCTGGGCAAGATCCCGGCCGGTCGGGTCGTCAGCGCCGAGGAGATCGCCGAGATGGTCGTGTACCTGGCCTCGCCGGGCGCGGCCTACATCAACGGCGCGCACCTGGTGGCCGACGGCGCGATGTCGACCACTCTCTAGCCGGGATGCTGATCGCCGGGCGCGACCTCCTGCTGCCGACCACGATGGTCGGCAACTACCCGAACCCGTCGTGGTACGTCGACCAGCCTTGGGCGGTCTTCCCCGACGAGGCCGGCGCGGCGGCGGTGCGCGCGCGACCGGGGCATCCGGCCGCCGTCGACCCCGCGGCGCTGCCCCGGGAGGCGTTCCTGGACGCGGTCGCCTCGATCGTGCGCGACCAGGAGGAGGCCGGGCTCGACGTGATCGCCGACGGCCGGGTCTACGGCGGCAGCAGCGCGTACGGCCAGATCCTGTACCACTACTACGAGCGGCTGAACGGCTTCGAGTTGCCGCCGGGGCCGGAGTTCGTCTCGCCCCGCTGCGTGGGCCCGGTGTCGATCCGGGAGCCGTTCCACACCGAGACGCTGGCCGCGGTGCGCCGGGCCACCTCGCGTCCGGTCAAGGTCTCCTACACCGGCCTGCAGGTGCTGACCCTGTTCGCCGAGGACAAGTTCTACGGCGCGCAGCGGGAGCTGGGCACGGCGTTGGCCGACGCGTTGAACGAGGACTTCCGCCGGCTGGCCGATGCCGGCGCGGCGATCATCCAGGTGGACGAGTTCCTCTGGTCGCACGGAGTCAGCGACTGGGAGATCGAGTTGCTGAACCGCGCGGTTCGGGGCGTTCCGGCGCAGTTCTGGGTGCACATCTGCCGGGCGGCCAGCACCCGGCCCCGGCCCATGCTGGTCAGCGGCGGTCGCCACGGGTTCAAGCGCTACGTCCTTGGTGACGATCCGTCAGAAGTTGCCGAGGCCGAGGACACCGGGCCGCTGGCGGCGCTGTGGCCGACCGTGCTCGAGGCCGACGTGCGGGTGCTCAACACCGAGGCGTTGGACGCCGAGGACCTCGCCTCCTTGCGGCACTCGCCCTGGCCGGGCGACGTGGTGGCCGGGGTGATCGACGTGCGCACGCAGGTCGTCGAGACGCCCGCGGAGGTGGCGCAGCGGATCCGCGCGGTGCTGTCGGTCGTGCCGGCGCAGCAGCTCGGGCTGAGCACCAGTTGCGGGTTGGTGAAGTTGCCGCGCGAGTCCGCGCGAGGGAAGCTGCAGGCACTGAGCGAAGGAGCCGCGATCGTGCGTGCGGAGCTGCTCCCGTGACGGAGCCGACCGAACCGGAGGTCCCCGGCTTCCTCGACCTGCCGCCGCGCGCTGCGAAGCCGCGGGCCAGCGGGCTGACCCACATGCTCGACAAGGGATTGCCCGAACAGATGCTCGCCTCCGTGCTCGAGATCGGTGGCGACTACATCGACATCGTGAAGCTCGGCTGGGGGACCGCCTACGTCACGCCGCAGCGCGTCGCCGCGGCCAAGGCGGCGCGCTGTCGGGCGGCCGGCGTGCATATCTCGCCCGGCGGGACCTTGTTCGAGCTGGCAGTCAGCCAGGACCGCACGAAGGAGTTCGCAACCTGGTGCGCCCAGGTCGGCTTCGACACGATCGAGATCTCCGACGGCACCGTCGATCTCGGCGCGGGGCGGCGCCGTCGGTTGATCCGGGAGCTGGCGCAGGACTTCCGCGTCCTGACCGAGGTCGGCTGCAAGGACTCGGCGGTCACGGCCGAGCCATCCGGCTGGGTCTCCGAGATGCTCGCCGATCTCGATGCCGGCGCCTCCTACGTGATCGCCGAGGGCCGCGAGTCCGGCACCGTCGGGGTCTACGACTCCGCGGGCAGGCCGCGTAAGGAACTCATCGAGGCGGTGCTCGCCGGGGTGCCTGCGGGCCGGATCATCTTCGAGGCGCCGACCAAGGCCCAGCAGGCCTGGTTCGTCGAGCGGCTGGGCGCCGAGGCGAACCTCGGCAACGTCGCACCGGACGACGTCATCGGGGTCGAGACCTTGCGCCGCGGCCTACGGGCCGACACCGTGGCGCTCGCGCTTTCGACGTGGACCAACGCCTGGGCGGCGCGGGAGCTGTTGGACAGCTCCGGATAGTCTACATACCAATCGCGTTGCGCAGATGGACTGTAGTAGGTAAGACTGTCCCCAGCAGTCAGTGTGTCCAGACAGACAGGACAGGGATGAGCAGCAACTACAGCGCGGTCGTCGGTGCGGGCACGATGGGCCTGGGCATCGCCTATGTACTGGCGGCCGCCGGCGACGACGTCATGATCGTGGAACCCGACGCGGGTCGGGCGGCGGCGGCCGTCGCGAGCCTGACCGGCGTGGCGGAGTCCGCGGTCTCCCGCGGGAAGCTCGAGGACACCGCAGCCAAGGAACTGATCGGGCGCCTCTCGGTGGTCGGCGCGATCGCCGAGCTGCCGGCCACCGGCGCGGACCTCGTGATCGAGGCAGTGCCCGAGCGGGTCGACCTGAAGAAGGCGATCCTGCGCGATCTCGAGGACCACTGCGCGCCGGCGATCCTGGCCACCAACACCAGCGGCCTGTCGATCGACGAACTGGCCGGCGTGCTAGCGCACCCGGAGCGCTTCCTCGGCCTGCACTTCTTCAACCCGGTCTGGGTGATGGCGCTGGTGGAGATCGTCAACGGCGACCGCACCGACCCCGCGGTCCTGGACGCGGCCCGGGCCCTGGCCGTACGGATCGGCAAGGAGCCGATCGTCGTGCGCAACGCACCCGGTTTCGCGACCAGCCGCCTCGGCGTCGCGATCGGCCTCGAGGCCATGCGGATGTTCGAGGACGGTGTGGCCTCGGCGGCCGACATCGACAAGGCCATGGAACTCGGTTACCGCCATCCGATGGGTCCGCTGCGCCTGACCGACCTCGTCGGGCTCGACGTCCGGTTGGACATCTCGCGCCACTTGGCGGCCAGCTTGGGCCCGCGCTTCGCCCCGCCGCAGATCCTGATCGACAAGGTCGCCGCCGGCGAGCTGGGCAAGAAGAGCGGCAAGGGCTTCTACGACTGGAGCTGAGCCGCAGATACCGATGAGCTACCTGTTCCCGAAGGTCGAGGGTCGCCAGGTCCGGGTGCGTGTTGCCGGCGACCCGGCGGCGCCGCCGGTCGTGCTCGTGCACGGCATCGGACGCAACCTCGAGGACTGGGACGCCACGTTCGCCCGGCTGGCGGATGCCTACCGACTGATCGCGCTGGACCTACCGGGCTTCGGGATGTCCGACCGGCGTCCGGAGCCGGCAGGGCTCGGGTCGTTGGCCCGGGGGGTGCTGACCACGCTGAGCGCCGTCGACGAGCGGCGCCCGGTGCACCTGGTCGGCAACTCCCTCGGCGGTGCGGTGAGCATGCAGACCCTGCTGCTCGCGCCGGAGCGCGTGGCAAGCCTGGCCCTGGTCAACAGCGCGGGATTCGGCCCCGAGGTCACGTACATCCTGCGAATGCTGGCGATGCCGCGGCTCGGCCCGCTGATGCTGCGCCGGCCCACCCGGGTCGGGCTCGGGCACGCCGAGCGCACGCTGTACGCCGACCCGAAGCTGGCCGACCGCGCCCGGGTCGACCATGCGCTGCGGATGGCCCGACGTCCTGGCGCCGCCGAGTTCATGGCCGAGATCGGCCATGCGCTGGGCACCTTGCGCGGCGTGCGTCCGGAGTGGCGTGCGGATCTGTTGGCCGCCATGGCCGCCCACGAACGGCCGATGCTGATCGTCTGGGGAGACCGCGACCGGATCCTGCCGCCGGGCCACTTCGACCTGGCCCGCCGCACGTTCCCGAACGCCGCGGTGCGGATGTTCCCCGGCGTCGGGCACATGCCGCAGGTCGAACGGCCCGACGAGTTCGTGGCGCTGCTGCGGGAATTCCTCGCCACAGCGGACTGAACTCAGTCCGCGATGAGTTCGGCCCAGCGTTTGCGCGCCTCCGGGGTCCACGCGCTGTGCTTGCGGTCGAACAGGGCTCGCGCGCGATGGCCGGCCCAGTTGTCGGGCAGCAATTGGTCCGGCAGGCCCGGGTCGACGAACGGGAAACGACGCCAGGAATGGACGAGCCGGATCTGGGCGAACATCGTCGCGTCGCCGTGGCGGGGTTCGCCCTCGTTGAACTCGTCGAGGAACAGCTCGTACTGCCCGGCGACCTCGTCGAGGTCCCAGGCCCGGGCGACCAGCGCGGCCTCGGATCCGATCGCCCCGTAGGGGCCGACGAAGGACAGCGCGGCGGACTCCAGCCCGAGGTCGGCGATGATCCGCGCGACCTCGGGGGAACGGGCCCGGTGCGGGCTGACCCACAACCCCGCGGTCGGGTTGCCGAACCCGGCCCAGGCCAGCCGGGTCTGCAACTGGTGGCGCATCCGGCGCTGCGTCTCGGGCACCGAGGCCAGCACGACCAACCAGGTGCCGTCCCAGCTGGCGTGTCCACCGGCCGCGTAGATCCGGGCCGCGCCCTCGGTCAGCAGCCCTCGGCCGGGCGGCGCCAACTCCCAGCGGACGCGGCGGCCGTCGCGGGCCGAGGTGATCCAGCCGTCGGCCGCGGTACGCGCAATCGCCTGCCGGGCGGACTTCTCCTCGACGCCGAGTCCGTCGAGCACGTGCAGCAGCGCGGAGGTCCACACCGGACCCTCGGCCGGCAGCACCAATTCACCGAGGACGGTCAGCAGCAGCGATCGTGCGCTCGGCGGGCTCACGCTCTGCCGGCGCGTCAGCACCGGCGTGGTCGTGCCCGAAATCGGCATGCGGCGGCCTTTCCTTAAGTTCCGGACGTCGACGCGGCTCGATTGTGACGCCTCGTCGCCTCTCGGGCGGCGAACCGCGCCGGGTCGACGCAGCTCAGTCAGCGCTGGATCGACTTGGTCTCGAGGTACTCCTCGAGACCGGCAGCGCCCAGCTCTCGGCCGAGACCGGACTTCTTGTACCCGCCGAAGGGCGCCAGCGGATTCCAGGCGCCCCCGTTGACGTCGACCTGTCCGGTGCGCAGCCGACGGGCCACGCCCAGCGCGCGGTCCGGGTCGCCGGAGAAGACCGCTCCGTGCAGCCCGTAGTCGGTGTCGTTGGCGATCCGGACGGCCTCGTCCTCGTCGGCGTACGGCATGATCGACAGCACCGGACCGAAGATCTCCTCGCGGGCGATCCGCATTTCCGGCGTCACGTCGGCGAACACCGTCGGTCGGACGTAGTAACCGGTGGCCTCGACGCCGTCCGGGGTCCCGACCCCACCGGCCACCAGTCGAGCACCCTCGGCCAGGCCGGATTCTATGTAGGACGTGACCGTCGCGAGTTGCTGCGCGGAGGCCAGCGGCCCCAGCCGGCTCTTCTCGTCGAGCGGATGGCCCACGGTCAGCCGGGCGACGGCCTTCTCGGCCAACGCGCAGACCTCGTCCTGCAACTGCGCCGGGACGAGCATCCGGGTCCACGCCGCGCAAGTCTGCCCGGAGTTCAGGAACGCGTTGTTGACCCCGGCAGTGACCGCCTTCTCCAGGTCGGCGTCGTCGAGGATGATGTTCGCCGACTTGCCGCCCAGTTCCAGGGCGACCCGCACGATGTTGTCCGCGGCGGCCTTGGCGACCGAGGCGCCCGCGCCCGTCGACCCGGTGAAGGAGATGACATCGAAACCGGGGTGTGCCGCGATCGCCTTGCCGACGTCGTCGCCCCCGGAGATCAGGTTGAAGACGCCCGCCGGCAGGCCGACCTGCTCGCACACCTGCGCGAACAAGAACGTCGGACCGGGTGCCACATCGGCCGGCTTGAGCACCATCGTGCAGCCGGCTGCCAACGCCGGGCCCACCTTCGAGACAAGCAGGAACAGCGGGTAGTTCCACGGCAGGATCGCGCCGACCACGCCGGCCGGCTCGCGGACCACTAGCGAATTCCCGACCTCGGCGGTGAACTCGTACTCCGCGGCCAACTTCGCGTACGAGGCCAGCACCATCAGCGGCCCGGCCACCTGGACCCGGCGCGCGAGCTTGAGCGGCATCCCGACCTCGAGCGCGATCATCTCCGCGAGCTCGTCGGCGCGGGCCTCGAGTCCCTTACCCAGCGCGTCCAGAAACGCGGCACGCTCGGCCGGGGGAGTCGCCGACCACGACTCGAATGCCCTTCGAGCGGCGAGCACCGCCCGCTCCACATCGGCAGGCGAACCCGCCGGGACCCGGGTGACCACGGACCCGTCCGCGGCCCCGAGCACATCGGTCAGCGGGCCCGGCACCCCGGCCGGCTGCCAGGCGCCGTCGATGTAGAGGTTCGGGTACTCGCGCATCAAGTGCTCCTCGGGGTAGGCCTGTACCGAGTCTGCCGGCTCACCCAAGTTCTACAATTACTTGACGGACCGCTAAACCGTCGTCGATAATATGAGTACGAACCCACAGTCCTGAGGTGATTCCGAGTGTCCGACCCCAGCGTGCCGCCCCCGGTCGTCTCGTTCGACACCGCCCCGGATTGCTACCGGCATCTGGGGTTGGAGTTCGACGGTCCGGTGGCGACGATTGAGTTGCGGGTTGCGGAGGACGGTGGGTTGGTGGCGGGGTATGAGTTGAAGTTGAACTC
>DATASX010000085.1 GCA_036269075.1 Sporichthyaceae bacterium | reverse complement strand
CCACCGCCGGAGCCACCTTCGCCGCCGTCGAGGTCGAACCCGCAGCAGGCTTGACCGCCGTACCCGTCGAGGCCGCCGCACCAGCCACAGAACTGTCCGAACCCGCCGCGGCACTACCCCCGGCCGGTGCGCTGTTGGCCGGGGTGTTCGCCGCGGTGTCGGTCGACGCGGAACCGGAGTTCTGGCTCGCCGTGTCGCTCGCGGCGACCCGGGACCCACCGCATGCGGCCAACAGGGCCAACGTCGTGCTGACAGCCACGCAGGCCGTTACCAGCCGACGTGGTCTCCTTCCAGCTGTCATGTGCTTGCCCTTCGAGAAGGCCCCGAGCGGGGCCGCAGTCGTCCAGGAATGTCGAACAGCTTCTGTGGTGCTGCTGGGCCGTAATTCGAAAAGCGGTACGACTGCGGGCGGTGTTCTCTACGGGCCCCGCGGGCGGGCGGGTCCTGCCGTGCACGGTGCTGGAGCTATTGAGCGGTCCAACCACCGTCGATGGCAATGACCTGGCCGGTGATGAATGAGGATTCCGGGCGGGCCAGGTGGATCAGAGTCGCGGCGATGTCGTCCGGTTGGCCGAGCCGCCCATTGGGCGTGGCAGCCTCGCAGTAGTCCCGCAGCGCGTCGGTGATGTCGCCCAGGATCGGCGTTTCGATGATGCCGGGGCAGATGACGTTGATCCGCACGCCGGTCTTGGCGTACTCGATCGCGGCCTGGCGGCTCATGCCGATGATCGCGCCCTTGGTGGCCGAGTAGGTGAAAACGTTCTGCATGCCGACCAGGCCCGCGACCGAGGCGACGTTGACGATCGCGCCGCCGCCGGCGGCGATCATCGCGGGCAGCACCGCGCGCATCCCGTAGAACACGCCTGTCTGGTTGATCGACACGACCCGGTCCCAGCCGTCGTCGGTCTGGTCCACCGCGTTGTCCGGGCCAGCGTTGACCACG
This sequence comes from Sporichthyaceae bacterium, assembly GCA_036269075.1. Classification (NCBI taxonomy): domain Bacteria; kingdom Bacillati; phylum Actinomycetota; class Actinomycetes; order Sporichthyales; family Sporichthyaceae; species Sporichthyaceae bacterium. The sequence continues at coordinate 110,827 of DATASX010000085.1, read as the reverse complement.
CCGGCGACGTTGGCCAGCAGATCGATCGAGCCCTGCCGGGCCAACGTCTGCTCCACCACCAGGCGCCACTCGCCCGGCTCCCGGACGTCCATCGAGACCGCCGACGCCGAGCCGCCTGCGGAAGTGATCTCCTCCGCGGTCTGGTCGGCCTGTTTGACGTCCAGCGCCACCACGTGCATGCCCTCGGCGGCGGCCCGCAAGGCCGTTCCGCGCCCGATCCCTGATCCGGCGCCGGTGATGATCGCGGTTCGCCCCTGCAAGCTCATCTGCATCCTCATTCCGGTCGGCGACGCCTGGAGTGACCCCGACGTTAGGTAGCCGGGGCGTGCTTGCCAATGGCCGATGACGTCAGGTGGGGACCACCCGTTGTCAGGTTCCGTCAATCTCGCAGGCGCATCCGTAGGAACTACGACCGGAGGCGGATCCGGGCTAGTACCTAGCACGGATTCAGCGGTCGCCGCGGCCGACGTAGACATGGCCATCGCTTGAGCCCCGCTGCCCATCAGAAGGGTCGGACCCATGCACTTCGGGATTCTGCTGCTGTTCGCGAACGCGCACTCAGGTAAGACCGACGCGCAGCTGTGGAAGGAGGAGATGGACCTCGGGGTGCGTGCCGAGGAGCTCGGCTTCGACAGCGTCTGGGCGCCCGAGCACCACTTCGACCGTCCGTACTGCGAGTCACCGGACCCGCTGTCGGCCTTGACCTACCTGGCAGCCAAGACCAGCCGCATCAAGCTCGGCACCGGCGCCATCATCCTGCCGTGGTGGCAGGGCCACAACGACGCCATGCGCCTCGCGGAGCGCATCAGCATCGTCGACCATCTCTCAAACGGCCGGCTGCTGCTCGGCCTCGGGCGAGGGCTGGCCCGCATGGAGTACGAAGGCTTCGGCGTCGACATGGAGGAGTCGCGGGACCGCTTCACCGAGACCGCGAACATGCTCCTCGACGGCCTGGACAACGGCTTCATCGATCACGACGGCAAGTACTTCAACCAGCCCAAGCGGGACATCTTCCCCGAGCCGGCCAAGAACTTCCGCGACCGGACCTACACGATCGCGATGTCGCCGCCCTCGATCGCCGCCTCCGCCGAGTTCGGCGGAACGCTGATGTGCTTCAACTACCAGTACCCGATTGAGCAGCAGGCCGAGCAGTTCAACGAGTGGCGGGCGCTCTACGAGGCGACGCACGGCGTGCCGGCTCCGCCGCCGGTCCTGCTGGACTTCTCGTACTGCCACGAGGACGCAGCGGTCGCCGACACCGTGATGCGCGATCACCTCGGGCCGTTCTTCAACGCGATGGTCGACCACTACGAGTTCGACGGCAAGCACTTCGCCAGCTCGGACATGTACAACCACTACGCCGGTGGCGCCGAGGCCATCCAGGCAGCCGGCCGCGAGGCCGCGTTCGAGGGCTTCTACGGCCTGCAGTGGACCGGAACGCCGGAGAAGATGATCGAACAGATGCGCCGGCGCATCGAATTGATCGGCGAGTTCAGCCAGATGATCCTGGTGTCCTTCGGTGGCATGTCGGTCGAGGCCGTCGACAACAGCCTGAAGCTGTTCATGGACAAGGTCGCCCCCGAGGTGCAGAAGATGGCTGCCGCGGCAGGCGCCAAGGTCACCATCTCCGCGTGAGACCGGTGAGGGCGCTCCGCTAGGAGGAGGAATCCCGTGCGCGATCCCACGAACCCGTACTGGGACGTCAAACGCGAGACGCGCGACCCGGCAGACCGCGATGCCGAGACGCTCGTCCACCTGCAGGCCTCGCTCAAGCGGGCCTACACACTGACGTTCTACCAGCGGCACTGGGACGCGCACGGGTTCCATCCGGACCAGGTGCGGACACTGGCCGACTTCACGCAGCGCTGCCCGATCATGACCAAGAAGATGCTGGTCGCCGACCAGGCGGAGTTCCCGCCGTACGGCAGCTATTTGGGCATCGACCGGACCGACATCTTCCGGATCCACGGCTCTTCGGGCACCTCGGGCACCCCGACCATGTACGGGGTCGCGCGCGCCGACTGGGAGCACGCGAAGGAGATCTTCGCGCTCACCCACTGGGCCTCCGGGGTGCGGCCGTCCGACGTGGTGCACTACGCGTTCCCGTTCGGCATGTTCTTCGGCGGCTGGGCGATGCTGATGGCCGCCGAAGAGGTGGGCGCGACTGTGTTCCCGATGGGGCTGGCCGACACCCGGCGGCACATCGAGATGATCGACCGGTTGGGCTCGACCGTGGTCGAGGCGACCCCCTCGTACATGCTGCACATGGCCGAGGTCGCCAGGGAGATGGGCTACGACACCGTCAACAGCCCGATCCGGATCTTTCTGTCCGGCGGCGAACCCGGCGGCTCGATCCCGTCCACCAAGAAACTGATCATGGAGCTGTGGGGACTGGACATCCTCTGCGATGCCGGTACCAGCTCCGAGATGTTCCCGTTCGTGACCAACGCCGAGTGCTCCCACATGCAAGGCCCGCACGTCTACACCGACGAGGTCTGGACCGAGCTCGTCGATCCCGAGGACTCCCACAAGCTCGTGCCGGACGGGGAGATCGGCAACCTCGTCTACACGCATCTGCATCGGATCTCGCAGCCGATGATCCGTTTCCAGGTCAACGACCGCAGCTACCTGACCCGCGAGCCCTGCCCGTGCGGGCGCACCTATCCCCGACTGCCGCAGGGCCTGATGGGCCGGGTCGACGACATGCTCGTGATCCGCGGGGCGAACATCTTCCCCTCCGCGATCGAGAAAGCCCTGCGCGGCGTGGCCGGGCTGGGCACCGAGTTCCGCATCCGGGTGTTCAAGCAGGGACACCTGGACGAGATCAGGGTCGAGGTCGAGGTCGCCCCGGACTTCACCGGCGACCGCGACAACCTGACCCGGCAGGCCACCGACGCGGTCACCCACCACTGCCTGATCCGGGTCCCGGTCAACCTCGTCGAGGCCAACGTGTTCGAACGCGCGGTGCTGAAGTCGCGTCGGGTCATCGACGAGCGCGCCTCATGACTTCGCTCGACTTCGAGGTCGACGTGCTCGGCCCGGAGGCGATCCGCGACCCGTCGGGGTACTTCTCCCGACTGCGCGAGAGCGCCCCGGTGTACTGGGACCCGCGCTACCGCTCCTGGTTGATCACCGGGCACTCCGCGATCGTCGAGGCCATCCGCGACCCCCGGTTCTCCTCCGACCGGGTCGCGCCGATGATCCAGAACAAGCTCATGGGTTCGGACACTGATCCGGCAATCCGCAACGCGTTCGAGGTGCTGCAGCACTGGATGGTGTTCCAGGACGACCCCAAGCACGCCCGGTTGCGTCGCCTGGTGTCGCGCACGTTCACCCCACGCTCGATCGCGAACATCGAGCCGGCCATCGAACGCAAGAGCCACGAGTTGGCCGCCGCGCTGCCACGGCACGGCAAGTTCGATCTCATCGCGGAGTTCACCTATCCGCTGCCGGTCTTTGTGATCGCCGAGATGCTCGGCGTCCCGGAGGCCGACCGCGCCAACTTCAAGAACTGGGCCGAGGAGATCGCACCGGTCATCTCCGGCGGACTCGACGACCCGTCGCGCTACGACCGAGCGGGCCGCGCAGTGGCCGATCTGGTCGCGTTCTTCAGTGACCTGCTCGACCACTACGCCGCCAACCCGGCCGACAACCTGCTCACCTCGCTCGCCGCCTCGCGCGTTGCCGACGAGCCGCTCACCCAGCACGAGGTACTCGCGTTCTGCACTCTGCTGATGTTCGCCGGGCACGAGACCACGGCGAACCTGATCGCCAGCGCGATGCTCGCGCTGTGCCGGCACCCGGACCAACTGGATCTGCTGCGCCACGGCAAGGTCCCGATCGCGAGCGCCGTCGAGGAATTCCTGCGCTGGGACGGCCCCGGCAAGGCGATCACCCGAGTGCTGGCCGAGAACGTCGAGTTGGACGGGCAGCAACTGCTCGCCGGGCAACGGGTCTTCCTGATCCTGGCCGCGGCAAACCGCGACCCGGCGGTGTTCGACGACCCGGACGCGTTGCGCCTGGACCGCGACGCGAACAAGCAGCTCGGCTTCGGCGGCGGCGCGCATTTCTGTCTGGGCGCATCGCTGGCCCGGTTGGAGACCCGCATCGCGTTGCCGATCCTGCTCGACGCCCTGCCGAACGTGCGCCTGTCGCCGGGCCACGAGCTGGAGTGGCAGCAGGTCCTGCTCACCCGCGGGCTGAAGACGCTCTGGCTCGAGGTCGGATGAGCGAGCTTGCCGGGGGCTCCCGGCAAACCGGTTCGCTCCCCCTGCCGGCGACCACCGGACGGTGCGGTTCGTTCTGGACCGCTGGTGCCGACGGCGTTCTTCGGTTGCCGTGGTGCGCGAGCTGCTGTCGCCACCTGCACCCGTCGGCGCAACTGTGTCCAGGCTGCGGCGGAACGGATCTGACGCCCGTCGCAGTCGACGGCCGCGGGCACGTGGTCGCCTGCACCGTCAACTTCCACCCGTGGCCCGGGGTCTCGACGAAGCCGTACGCGCTGGCCGTCGTGGAACTGCCGAACGCCTCAGGGATCCGGCTGACCACCCGCCTGGTCGGCCTCGACGTCGCTGACGCGCGGGTCGGGCTGGCGGTCCGGGTCCGCTTCGAACCGGTCGAGGACGTCTTTCTGCCGGTCTTCGAGCCCTCCGGTGCACCGGACGCCGCGGCCCGAGCACCGGAGCCGGCTCCGGTCGCCCGAGTGCCGGCCGCGGCGAGCCGGTTCGAGCACCTGGTCGCGTTCACCGGCACCGGCACCTCGCAGGTCGGGCGACGACTGGACCGGTCGGAGCTGGACCTGACCGTCGAGGCCTGCCGGCGGGCGATCGCCGACGCGGGGCTCGATCCGTCCGAGATCGACGGGTTGTGCGCCTACCCGGGCTCGACCGGGATGCCGGGCGTGGGCAGCGGTGGGGTGCGGGCCGTCGAGCAGGTGCTCGGCCTGCACCCGACTTGGCACAGCGGCGGGCACGAAGTGCCCGGCCAACTCGGTGGAGTCGTCGCCGGGATGCTCGCGGTCGCGGCCGGGCTGTGCCGGCACGTGCTGTGCTGGACAGCCGTCGGCCGCGACGCCCTGCCCTCCGACGTCGGACCCGGCAGCCGGTTGACCGGGGAGGCGCAGTGGCGGGTGCCCTTCGGGGCCGTGTCGCCGGCGCATTGGATCGGGCTGGCGGCCTCGCAGTACCTGCACCGGTACGGCGCCGACCGGGAAACCCTGGGTTGGCTGGCGGTTTCGGCCGGGCAGCACGCCGCGCGCAACCCCGCGGCGTTGCGCATCGGCTGCGCCGATCTCGACGACCACGCGGCCGCGCGGATGATCACCACCCCGTTCGGGTTGTTCGACTGCGACCTACCCTGCGACGGCGCCCACGCGGTCGTGGTCTCCGCGCTGTCGGCGGCCCGCGACCTGCGGCGGCCGCTGGTGCGGGTGGAGGCCGTCGGCACCGCTGTCGCCGAGGACCAGACCTGGGAGCAAGGCACGCTGACCCACCAGCCCAACGTGTTCGGGCCCGCGGCCCACCTGTGGAGTCGTTCGGCACTGCGGCCTGCCGACGTCGACCTGGCGCTGCTTTACGACGGCTTCACGTTCAACGCGCTGTGCTGGCTGGAGGCGCTCGGCTTCTGCGGCCCGGGCGAGGGCCCGGAGTTCGTCAAGAACGCCGAGCGGATCGGGCCCGGCGGGGTGCTGCCGGTCAACCCGCATGGTGGCCAGTTGTGCGCCGGGCGCAGCAACGGATTCGGCAACCTCGCCGAGGCGATCAGCCAATTGCGCGGCCACGCCGCGGAACGGCAGGTCCTCGGGGCGCAGGTCGCGGTTGTCAGCGCGGGCGGCGGGATCCCGGCAGGATGCATGATCCTCACGACGGACAGGTGAGCCGATGACCATCAGCCCCGCCGACGACTTCATGATCCACCAGACCCCGGACCCGATCCGGTGGGTGGGAACCAGCGACCGCAGGTTCTACGACCGCCACTTCCTGACCGGACACTCCCGCGACGGACAGGTCGCCTTCCTGTGCGGCATCGGGGTCTACCCGAACCTCGGTGTGATCGACTGCTTCGCCTCGGTCACGGTCGGCAACACCCAGTACACGACGCGGGCCTCCCGTGAACTCGGCCACGACCGCATGGACACCGCGGGCATCGGACCGTTCGGACTGCAGATCCTCGAGGGCCTGCGCACGCTGCGCTTCACCTGCGCGCCGCACGAGGACCAGTTGGTCTCCTTGGACCTGCGGTGGGACGGCTCCGCCCCGGCGTTCGCGGAGCCACCGCTGTTCTCCCGGGTCATGGATCGCGTGATGGACGCGGGCACGCGGATCATCCAGACCGGCACGTGGTCCGGCCACATCCGGGTGGCCGGCCGGGAGTTCGAAGTGACTCCGGATCAGTGGCAGGGCGGGCGCGACCGCTCCTGGGGCGTGCGTTCGATGGGCATGGAGCGGGAGCCCAAGGGCATTGCGCACGCGCACCAGGTCGCCAAGAACCGCACCACGCTGTGGATCTGGTCCCCGATGCAGTTCCGCGATCGCACCGTGCACTTCAGCCTCTCGGAGTTCCCCGACGGCGAACGCGACGTCAACACCGTGCGCGAGTCGCTGTCCTACGAGCGCGGCGGCGAACTGCGGTTGCTCTCCGGGCCCGATCACGAGTTGGTCCTGGACCCGCACGACCGGGAACTGCACAAGGGCCAGGTGTCCTGGCGCGAGGCCGACGGCTCGCGCCGCACCGTTCACCTGACCCCGATCTCCCGCATCTACCTGCGGGCCGGCACCGGCTACGGGGGCCCGGATCCGTGGCGGCACGGGACCTACATGGGCCGCGAGTGGGTCGACTCGGTCTCCTTCGACCTGACCGATCCGGCTGTCACCACGAAGATCGGCCCGACACACGTGATGTGCCGGATGGAGGCCGACGACGGCGAGATCGGCTACGGCACCTTCGAGGTCCAGGTCTTCGGCGCCCACGAGAGGTACGGATTCAGCGCGTGACGAACCCAGCCCTCGCTGCCGGGCTCGCCGACGTGCTGACCGAGCATCTCGGTCGGCCGGTGGAGGTCGGGGGCCTGACCCGGCTGTCCGGCGGGTCCTCGCACGAGACCTGGGGTCTGGTGGCCACCACCGGCGACGGGGCCGTGACCGCCCCGCTCGTCCTGCGTCGGGACTTCGACCGGGGCATGCTCGACACCGACGTCCGGGCCGAGTACGAACTGCTGACCACGCTGCACGACGTGGGACTGCCGGTCCCGCGACCTTGGCTGTGCGTCACCGAGGATTCCCCGCTGGACCTGCCGTTCATGATCATGGAACGGGTGGCCGGCACCGATCTCCGCAAGGACCTGGCCCGCCCCGGGCACGGCCGCGACCTGCCCGCGCTGGCCCGTCAGGCGATCGAACTCCAGGCGCGCATCCACGCGGTCGACCCGGCCGAACTGCCCGGCCTGGACCCCCGGTGGGGCCCGCAGCGCGAATTGGCCCGCTGGTCCGCGGTCATCGCCGACGCCGAGCCGGTCCCCGATCCGCTGTTGGTCGCGGCACTTGCCTGGTTGGGCACGCACCTGCCGGACCCGCCGGCGCCGGCGCCTTGCCTGGTGCACGGGGACTTCAAGGCCAACAACCTGCTGATCACGCCGGCCGCTGAACTGGTGGTCATCGACTGGGAGCTCTCCCACCTCGGCGACCCGATCGAGGACCTGGCCTGGACGATGCTGTGGCGCACCGACTGGGACATCGTCGGCGGGCTGCACACCCGCGAGGCGTACGTGCGGACCTACAGCGATCTGACTTGCCGTCAGGTCGGCGCCGAGGCATTGCGGTTCTGGCGCATCCTCGCGCTGGTCAAGCTGTGGGCCATGTTCCTGACCGGGACCGCCGGGGAGGCCCCGCGGCCGACGTTGCTGCTGATGGGCCGGGCCGGGATCTGGATCGCCGACCAGCTGGCGCAGGAGTTGGCGCCGGTTGTCGTCGGGATGAGCGGCGGCACTCGATGATCGACGGTCTGAGCACCGTCGAGGCGGTCGCCGACTTCCTCGATGCCGAAGTCGCCGGGGCGGTGCCGGGCGAGCTGCGTGGCGAGGTGCGTGCGGCCGCCAAGCTGCTTCGGGCCTGCGCGCTGGAGCTCTCGGTGCGCCCCCGCGAGGTCGGCACCGAGATCGACGACCTGCTCGGCCTGATCCACCGAACCAACCTCGATGAGGCCGACCTGGACCTGCTCAACTCCCTGCAGGCCCGGTCGCTGGACCCGCATCTGACCCTGCGCGAGCAGGAGGACCTGCGCTGTGCGGTGGCTGCCCTGACCGGACGCACCCTGGCCCGGCTGGTGCAGACCGACGACCCGCGGGTGGCCGGGTTCGTCGAGTGCCTCGGCCACCATGCCGCGCGCCGCTCGCGCTGGCAGGACGTCTTCCCGGCGAATCCCGCAGGGGTCCGACAGTGAGCGGCGTCGCGCTCAACCGCCCCAGGTCCTGACGGTCAATCACAAACGAGAGGAACGACCATGGAGAAGCTCGTCGGAGACGGTCATTTCTTCGAAGGCCCGCGGTGGCACGACGGCCACTGGTACTCCTCCGACCTGTACGGCCCCGCCGTCCATCAGGTCACTCCCGAGGGCGAGTCGCGGATCGTCGCGACAGTGCCCAATCAGCCCTCGGGCCTGGGCTGGTTGCCGGACGGCACGATGCTGGTGGTGTCCATGAAGGACACCCAGGTGATGAAGGCCAACGCCGACGGATCGGTGTCGAACTACGCGGACCTGCGTCCAGGCACCGTCAGCTTCGCCAACGACATGGTCGTCGACAAGCTGGGGCGTGCCTGGGTCGGCACCTTCGGCTTCAACCTGTTCGAGGGCGAGCAGCCCGCCCGCGGAGCGATCTCCAGAGTCGACCCGGACGGCACTGTCACCGTCGTCGCGACCGAGATGGACTTCCCGAACGGCTTGATCGTCAGCCCGGACAACAACACGCTGATCGTGGCGGAGACCTTCGGCTCCCGGCTGACCGCGTTCGACATCAGCGCCGACGGCTCGTTGAGCGGCAAGCGTGTTGTCGCCCAGCTCGGCAAGGCACCCTCGTGGGACTCGATGGAAACCCTCATCCAGCTCGAGTGCGCCCCCGACGGCTGCGTGCTGGACGCCGAGAACCACGTCTGGGTGGCCGACGCCTGGATGGGCCGCGCACTGCGGGTGTCCCCGGACGGCAAGATCGTCGACGAGGTCAAGGCACCGCCGGGGATGGGCCTGTTCTCGTGCACGCTCGGCGGGCCGAACGGAAACACGCTGCTGATCTGCTGCGCGCCGAGCTTTGCCGACCACGAGCGCAAGCCGGTCAAGGAGTCCGAGCTCTGGGTGCAGGACGTCGAGGTGCCGCGAGCAGACGGGCGACCTTGACCCGCGACGGAGTAGCGTCCCTTCCCTGCGACCCAACGGTCGCACCGGGAGGAGGGCCCTGGCAGGTGAGCCCCGCCGACCCCTACCCGAGCGCGGCGCACCGCGGCGATTCCCTCGCCGCGGTCGCTCCGTTCGCGAGGGTGAGCCTGGCGGAGCGACTGGGCCGGGGCCCGCTCGGACTCGGCGCGACCCTGGACATCACCCGGGATCTGCTCAACCACCTCGTCCCGTTGCACGCCAGGGGCCGGGTCCACGGGGCGCTGTCTCCGGAGAACGTGCTGCTGACCGAGTGCGACGGGCTGACCCAGGCGACGCTGCTCGCGCCACGGCTGCAGACCGAGGCCGGGCCCGGCGGCGGCGCGAACAACCACGCCTACAGCGCCCCGGAGATGCTCGGCGCGATCGACCGGCGCGTCGACGGGCGGGCCGACCTCTACTCCCTCGGCGTCGTCGTGCTCGAGTGCCTGACGGGTACTCAGCCGTTCCGCGGGGCCGACCTGCGGGAGACGTTGCGCCGGCAGCTGTCGATCCGCGTCCCCACCCTGCGAAGTCGCGGAATCACGGCCCCGCGCGCCGTCGACGAGCTGTTGGCCGCGCTGCTTGCCGCCGACCCCGACGATCGCTACGACCGGGCCGACCGGGTGATGACCGACGTCATCCGTCTGATCGCCGACATCGCCGCCGGGGAACGGGAACCCGCGCTGATGCTCGGTCCGCGCCGGATGCCGGCACCCAGCGCACTGGACGAACCCTCGTTCACCGGGCGGGAGGCGGAGCTGCGATTGCTGGCCGGACGGTTGGAGGACGCCCGGCACGGCACACCGCGCACGGTGGTACTCACCGCGGCCAGCGGCGGTGGCAAGACCGGTCTGCTCGACGAACTCTGCCGCCATCCCGGCGCGACCGACGTGTTGATCCTGCGTGGGCAAGGGGTGGAGGGCGCGGGCCAACGGCCGCTGCAGGTGTTGTCCGGCGTCGCCGAGGGCATTGTCGAGCAGGCCGCGACCGACCTGGAACTGGCCGGCGCACTGCGCACGCGACTGGCCGGGCACAGTGGCCCGCTGTGCGAGTTGTTGCCCGAACTGGCCGAGGTCCTCGACCCGCGGCGCTCGCCCACCGCGTGGCCGGGCGTGCACTCGGAGAGCCAGACGGTGGCGGCACTGGTCGCGTTGTTGGCCAGTCTCGGCCGGCCCGGCCGGCCGGCGCTGGTGGTCCTGGACGACTGCCAGTGGGCTGATGACCTGACCGTCTCGGTGCTGTCCGCGTGGACCTCCCGCGGTGTGGCGGACGACGCCTCGACGCACGTGGCTCTGGTGGTGGCGATGCGGTCCGAGGCCGGTTCGCGGACCGTCCCGCCGACCGCGTTCACCGGCGCCGAACTGCGGGCGTTGCCCCCGCTGGCCGAGCCGGAGGTGGCCGCGATCATCACCTCGATGGCCGGCGCTGTGCCCGCCGGCGTCACCGAGGTCGTCGTCGGCCTCTCGCACGGGGAGCCGCTGCTGGTCTCCGCAGTGCTGCGCGGACTGGTCGAAGGCGGTGCGCTGACCGGTCGGCGCGGAGCGTGGGCCTTCGACGCCGTCCCGGACGGTTGGCAGGCCTCCACCGAGGCCGCCGGGGTGCTCTCCCGGCGCATCGAGTTGCTGGCGCCGGGCACCCGTCGTCTGTTGGAGTCCGGCGCGGTGCTCGGGCGCCGCTTCACCGTCGCGCATGCCGCACAGTTGGCCGGTCAGGCACCGGAGGAGACAGCGACCGCCGCGGTGCAGGCGTTGGAACGCAACTTGGTCTGGAGCCCAGAACCGGGCGTGCTGGCCTTCATCCACGACCGGGTCCGCGCGACCCTGCAGGGCGGGCTGACCGAGGACCGGTTGGCCGCCCTGCACGGGGCCGCCGCGGAGTTGCTCGAAAGCGCGCAGGCGCCGCCGGATTTCGACCTGGCCTACCACTTCGACGCCGCCGGCCAACCCGAGCGGGCTTTCCCGCACGCGCTGTCCTCGGCCGCAGCCGCCCGGGCGCGGCAGGACCTGGTGCTCGCGGTCCGGCAGTACGAGATCGCCGAACGCGGATTCGCCGCCGCTACCCGCGAGGAGCGCTACCGGGTCCACGCGGCGCTCGGCCAGATCCACGTGCTGCGGGGCAGCTACGACGCCGCGGCCGCGCGCTTCACCCGGGCGTTGACCTTCGCCGACGACCAGGTGCAGATCGCCACCACACAAGGACATCTGGGCGAGGTGGCCTTCCGACAGGACGACCTGGCCCGGGCCGAGACCCATATCGAGGCGGGCCTGACCGCGCTCGGCGAACGGGTGCCGCACGCCCGGGTGGCGGTCTGGATCCGGCTGGCCGTCGAACTGCTGCGACGGATGACCCGCCGCGTGCGTCCGCAGCGCCGGTCCGAAGTCGGAGGCGGTTCGGCCCGCGACCGGTTGGTCGCACACCTGTACACCCAACTGCAGTACCCGCGTTGGTTCCACGCCCGGCGCGTCGAGACGCTGTGGCTGATGGTGCGTCAGGTCAACGTCGCGGAACGCTGCCCGAACAGCCGCGAACTCGTGCACGCCTACAGCGTCTGGGGCGGGGCACTGGCGTTGACGTTCCCGTTCCTCTCCGGCCGCGGCCTGCGCTACGTCGACCTGAGCAACGAACTCGCGGTGGCCCATCACGACATCCGGGCCCAGGGCCACGCGCAGAGCATGCGCACCTGCGTGCTGCTGGCCGCGGGCCGCTACGCCGACGGTGAGGTCTCGGCCGCGCAGGCGTTGCGCGTGCTCTCCCGGGTCGGAGACCGTTGGGAGCAAGGATTCGCGGCCCGCAACCGCGCGCTGTGCCTCTACCGGACGGGCCGCCTGCGCGAGGCCGCGGCCGAGGCGCGCCGGGTGCACCGGATCGGGTTGGAGGTCGGCGACGCCAACGCCGAGGTGACCGCGTTGGAGGTGCTGGCCAAGTCCACCGGCGGCCGGCAACGGGTTCCCACGCCGGCGGTGGAGCTGTTGCTGCGTGGGCCGGATCTGGAGACCCGGGTCGCCGGGCTGCAGGCCGAGGCCTTGCGGTTGCGCCACGACGGGGACCTCTCCGGTGCGCTCGATCTGCTCGAGCAGGCCGGCCGGGCGGTACGCGAGGCCCGCCCGACCAACACCTACCTGGTCCCGGTGTTCGCCTGGCTGGCCACGGTGCACCGCGAGCGGATCGAGGGCGAACTGCTGCCGGGCGGGCGTCGCCGCGCGCTGCGCGCCGCCCGTCGCGCCACCCGACGGGCCACGCGCTACGCCCGCGTCTACCCCAACGACCGCCCGCATGCCCTGCGGGAGAAGGCGTTGGTCGCGGCGCTCGGTGGACGGTCCCGGCGGGCCCGGCGACTGCTGCGGGCCGCCGCGGCCGACGCGCTGCGGCGGGAGGCCTGGGCGGAGCTGGCCGAGACCCGCCGCGAGGCGGACCGCTTCGGCATGGCCGACGCGCTGACGGGGCCTGCGTCCCAACCCGCACCGGGCGGCGACGGCGACCTGATCCCGCCCCCGGCGGGTCTGGCCGACCGGTTCCAGGCGCTGCTCGAGGCCGGTGCGCTGCTGGCCGCCGCCGACGACGTCGATGCCGTCCAGGAAGCCCTGAGTGCAACGGCCATCTCCCTGCTGCGGGCCGAATACGCGCAGGTGGGTTTCGCGGTCGAGGGTCCCGATCCCGCCGGCGGCGTCGAGGACGCGGTGCGGCAGGCTGTGGACTGGCTGGCCGAGGTCGGGGCGCCCACCGTCCTGGACCTGGAGGCCGACCGCCAGTCGACGCCGATCCATGCCCTGGTGCCGGCCGCGGCGCGTTCGGCATTGTGCGCCCCGTTGACCGTCGACGGCCACTGCGGCGGCTACCTGCTCATCGCACATGACCGGGTGCCGAACCTGTTCGGCGAGGCCGAGGAACGGCTCACCCGGTTCCTCGTCGCGTTGGCCGGGGCGGCGTTGAGTCGGCAACGGTTGGAGCGGGCGACCCGCGCGGAGGTCCTGGCGGCGGCGGAGGCCGAACGCACGCGAATCTCCCGCGACCTGCACGACGAGATCGGCCAAGCGTTCACCTCGGTGCTGCTGGGCGTGCGCCTGGTGGAGAACGCGGCGCTGAGCGGAGGCAACTGGCAGGAGGTGCTTACCCGCACCGAGCACCTGCGGACATTGGTCACCGGTGGCCTGGACAGCGTGCGCCGGTTGGCGTTCGAGCTGCGACCGACGGTGCTCGACGACATGGGTCTGCTGGCCGCGGTGCGCCAACTGGTGGCGGCGCCCCGAGCAGGCGTCGAGGTGGACCTGGAGACCGTCGGGGTCGACGACGGCCAGCGGCTGCCGCCGGACGTCGAGACCGCTGCCTACCGGGTGATTCAGGAAGGCCTCACCAACGTGGCCCGGCACGCCGGACCATGCCGGTGCAGCGTGGTGATCGGGGCCGACCGGCGCCGGTTGCGCATCCTGATCGAGGACGACGGTCGCGGTTTCACGATGGGCAACGGCAGCGAACGCCTTGGGCTGCGCGGAGTGCACGAGCGCGCCGCCTTGGTGGGTGGCACGGTGCGCGTCACGTCGGCACCCGGTCAGGGCACCGCCGTAGTGCTGGAGGTTCCGCTGGAGGTGCCTGGATGACCGAGCGCAGTGAGGGAATCAATGTCACAGTGCACGCCACCTCCGACTCGCGCGCGCGAACCAGGGTAAGCCGGTGACCGATCCGATCAGGTTGGTGATCTGCGACGACCACCGGGTCGTCCGCGAAGGCCTGCGCCGGGTGCTCAGCGAGGACCCGGATCTGCTGGTTCTGGCCGACGTGGGCACCTCGGCCGACGTCGTCGGGGCCTGCGCGCAGCACCGGCCCGACGTCGTGGTCCTCGACGTCACTCTGCCCGACGGCAGCGGGATCGGCGCGATCCCGCGGATCGCGGCGGTCAGCCCGGGCACCCGGGTGCTGGTGCTGACGATGCACGACGATTTGGCCTACCTGCGCGAGGCATTCGCGGCCGGCGCGGCCGGTTACGTGCTCAAGGCCGCGGCCGACGTCGAACTGTTCGACGCCGTCCACCAGGTCTTCGCCGGACACCGCTACGTCCATCCGACACTGGGCGCCGCGCTGATCGACGCCCAGACCGATCCCGGGCCGAACGGTGTCGGCAAGCCGTCGGTGTCGATGACCCACGGCCTGTCCGAACGCGAGGCCGAGATCCTGCGTTACCTCGCGCTGGGCTACACGAACACGGAGATGGCACAGATGCTGACGCTCTCGGTCAGGACGGTGGAGACCTACCGGTTGCGACTGCAGCAGAAGGTCGGGCTGCGGTCCCGCGCCGAACTGGCCCGGTTGGCGCGCGAGTCCGGGCTGCTGCCGTGAGTCAGAGGCTCGCCGGGAAGGTCGCGTTCATCACCGGTCTGGCCCGGGGCCAGGGCCGGTCCCATGCGGTCCGGATGGCGTCCGAGGGCGCCCGGATCATCGGCCTCGACCTGTGCGACCGGATCGACTCCGTCGGCTATCCCCTGTCCGACAAGGAAGATCTGGAGCGCACGGTCGCGCAGGTGCAGGCAGCCGGTGGCGAGATCGTGGCGCGGGTCGGCGACGTCCGCGACCGCGATGCCGTGGCGGCCTGCCTGGCCGACGGGCTGGCGGCGTTCGGTCGGGTCGACCTCGTGGTGGCCAATGCAGGGGTCCTGCCGATCGTCGGTGAGCAGAGCCGCACCGTGGCGGCGTTCCTCGACGCCGTCGAGGTCAACCTGACCGGGGTCTTCCACACCGTCGACGTGGTGATCCCGACCCTGATCGAACAGGGCGAGGGGGGCAGCATCGTGATCACCAGTTCGACCTCGGGGCTGACCGGCCTGGCCGACGGGAGTCCCGGCAGCATGGGCTACGCGGCAGCGAAGCACGGCGTGGTGGGGTTGATGCGCGGCTGGGCAACGGTCCTGGCCGAGCACAACGTCCGGGTGAACACCGTGCACCCGACCGGGCTGGCCTCGCCGATGGTGCTCAACGAGGCTTTCGGCGGCTACCTCGACGAGCACCCGGAGATGCGTCCCCGACTGCGCAACGCCCTGCCGGTGCACCTGATCGAGCCGATCGACATCAGCAACGCGATCATCTGGCTGTGCTCGGCCGAGGCCCGCTACGTCACCGGTGTCACGCTGCCGGTGGATGCCGGGTTCTGCCTGCGCTGAGCCGCGGTGGGACTCAGGCTGGGACGATTCGCAACTCGGCAAGGCTTTCGCGCAGTGCCGCGGCGTCGGTGAACCGGATCGCGAGCAGTCCGGCGTCGCCGGCCCCGGCTACGTTCTCCACGAAGTCGTCGATGAACACGATGTTCTCGGCCGGGCAGGCGCACCGCTCGATCAACGCCGCATAGATGGCCGCGTCGGGCTTGCGCAGGCCCACCTCGTAGGACAGGCAGTGCACGTCCACCGTGCCCGGCGGGAACATCGACCGGATCCAGCCGTCCAGATCGGAGTAGATGTTCGAGCACAACCCGATGCGAAACCCGGCGGCCTTGAGTTGCAGGACCAGCGCGTGAATCACGGGTTCGACCTGGTCGCCCATGATCGCGGCCATCATCGCCGCGAACCGCGCGGCCGGGACCGAAATCCCTTGCTCCGCTCGGATCTGTTCGACCGCGTGCTCGCAGAACGTGCTGAACGGCATCCGGCCGGTCTCGCACGGTTCGAACAGACCTCCGCCCCGGAACAGGCCCATGGCCGTACCGGGGATGAGCCCGTACTCGGCATCCAACCGGCCGAACTCCGTCAACGGACTGGCCACCAGGACCCCGCCGATGTCGAACACGACCACGTCGATGTCGGGTGCGGGCACCGCGGCGGCTCCTGGCGAAATGGTCCGGAGGGCGGCCGGACCTACGCCGGCCGCCCTCCGGGGCTAGAGGGTTGCGAGGATCTGACGTCACGTCAGGACGGCGTTGCCAGCTTGTTGTCCGGGGTGAGGTGATACCCGTTGCCTTGCTGCGACGGGATGGGGATGCCCGGGCCGGGGCAGTGGATGTCGGTCCCGACGCCGGCCATGCCGTCGTTGTACCAGGGCGCGTTGCAGATCGCCGGGATGGTGGTTCCGGAGTGCAGCCCGACGTAGTTGTAGGAGACGTTGTAGCAGAGCATCGCCAGGTTCAGCGCGCCGGACAGTGCCAGGAAACGGACGCCCGAGCGCTTCCAGCCGGTGACCTTGAGCTTGTCCAGGCCCCGTTCCGGGAACGTCTCGCCCTTGTCGTTGCGGAAGTAGCGGAGCATGCCCATCGAGCCCCAACAGCCGCTCCACAACAGCCATTCGCCCAGCGGCATCTGGTAGTAGTGCCCGTAGAACAGGGTCAGATGGTTGTTCGCCGGGTACCACCAGACCCAGCCGCCGCCGCGCTCACCGGGCAACTCGAGGATCAGGTCCAGGATCAGCGCGGCGCTGAACGCAACCGCTATCAGGCCGGGTGTGCCGATGGCCGGCCACCGCTTCTTGGCCATGCTCATGACCTTGCAGATCCCGACCATGCCGAGAACCAGCACGCCGCCGTACATCAGGCCGATGAAGATCAGCGGCTCGACGAACTGGTGCTTCCCGGACCCGCCCGGGGAAAGCCAGCCGGGGACGTGGCACTGCGGGCAACCCAGGTTCACGAACCGGCTGTTGTAGCTGTAGACAACCGCGGAGTAGTTCTCCCACGGGTCCTGCAGCATGTAGACGCTCGTCATCGCCATGATGAGCAGGCCGTCCAGCGTGATGCGCCGTTGCACGCGCCACTGCTTCCAGCCGAACTGATAGATCGTGAACAGCAGCAGAGCAGCGACGACACCCTCGAAGATGTGGTCGGTCAGCGCCATCCAGCCCGGCGCGTGCCCGTCCTTGGGGGCCGGATGCGCGTCCCCGACGGCGATCCAGTCGGTCCAGCAGTAGATGATCATGCCGACAACGCCCGCGCCGAGCGCGGCCCACCACTTGATCGGGACCACCTTGCGGGTCACTACGTTCGGGTTTTCAGGACGGGCGGCCTCCGTTGCGGAGAACGGCCGTTCCGGTGCGATGGTCACGAGTCTGCCTCCCGGTGTGTCGAGCACTCGTCGGTCAGGACTTGCGAGGAAGAACACCCGCTCGAATGAACTGGGCGTCGCGGAACACGTCGACCTTGTGCATATAACCGTTCTGCGTGAAAACCGAGTACTGCTTGCCGTCCGGGTCGCGGAACACGGCGTAGTAGTCCTGCATGGTCGGGGTGATGTTCGGGACGTCCGGGCGGTGCTCGGCCTCCTGCAGGTGCAGGGCGAGCCGACCGGTCGGCTTGACCAGTTCGCCGGTGACCGTTCGTCCGTCCTCGAACTCGAGGTGATAAGCCATCGGCCAGGCGGTGGATTCCTTGTGGTAGTAACCGCCGACCAGCGGCGTGAGCGTGGTTGCGTCGGAGTACCACCCGGCCACCGGCATCGGCGCCGGCTCGGGCAGTTCGTGGCTGCGCAACGCGATGAACGAGAAGACGCTGTCGTCCGGCAGCACCGCGGAGACCAGGTCCCAGCCGGTGTTCCACATCAACTGGGTCTTGCGCCGACCCCACCCGCGGTCCCGCCAACCGAACCCGGAGAACGGCAGCTCCCTGCCGTCGGCCTTCCAGGTCAAGGTGCCCTCGGCGACGATCACCTGTTCGGTGTGGCAGTAGAACTGGCCGTGCTCGCCGGTGGCGTAGTAGCCGTGGAACATCGTGTCCCACAGCGGCGCGAAGTGCTTTCCCTTCAGGGTGAGGTCGAACCGCACCTCGTCCAGGTCGGCGACCCAACGCAGCTCGTGGTCGGAGTCCCAGGACAGATTGACGATCTCCAGCCGGCTCATCGAGTTGCCGATGGACTTCTCGTTGTGCAGGCCGTCCTCGCGGCGCACCTGGACCGCGGTGTTGTTCCCCTGGGACACCCCGACCGCGATGCGAGTGTTCGGCGTCCGGTTGGCGCTCACCGTCATGTGCATCATCAGGTTCGCGTTGATCGCGTCGTCCCGGAGGGTGACGAAGAACGTCTCCTTCCACGGGAACGACTCATCACCCCAGGGCGTGTGCAGCAGCTCGTCCTCGGGGCGTGGGCGCCACTCGGCCGGGATACTCGCGGGCCAGCTCATGCTCCCACCTCCGCGTCGGCCGGGGCCGGCTTGAGGATCGTCACGGTGCCTTCGTTGCCGTCCACCCGAACCAGGTCGCCGGTCCGCAGCACCTTGGTGCCGTTGCCGGTGCCGATCACGCAGGGCACCCCGACCTCGCGGGCCACGACGGCGGCGTGGCTGAGCAGACCGCCGATGTCGACGACCAGTGCGGCGGACAGGAACAGCACCGCGGCCCAACTCGGGTCGGTGGTGACGCACACCAGGACCTCGTCCGGCTCGATGTCGGCGAAGGTCGGGTCGTGCACTATGCGCACGACGCCCTCGACGATTCCACCGCTGGCACCGATTCCCTTGAGGGTGCCGTCGCTGTTCGCCGACTCCGAGCCGGTCCCCGCCCGGGTCAGGACGAACGGCTCCGGGTTGCCCTCCCAGTGGGTCGGGATGTCGTGCAGCTTGAAGTCCTCGCGCTGGGCCCGCCGATCGGCGGCCACATGCTTCATGTCGCCCGTCGGCACGCCCTTGGTCAACTCGTCGATGGTGAACAGGAACACGTCCTCCGGATCACCGATGCGACCGTCGTTCGCCAGATGCTGCCCGAGTCGACGAGCGGCTCCGCGAGCGACGTCGAGGGACTGCAGGTAAGCCCCCTTGGCCACACCGCGCAACGGGATGCGGGCCACCGCCATCTTGAGCACGAGCTTCGCGCCGGAGCGCCGCGACCGGGGCAGTTTGGCCAGCAGATCCCGCTCGGCCTCCTCCCGCAGGCGGACCCGCTCGGCCGCGGCCTTCGCCGGGTCGCCGTCCGCGTCGCGACCCGCGTACTGCTCGGCGATCCGTTGCACCGGCGCCGAGTCCTCCCGCCAGGAGAAGCTGGACAGCTCGCCGGCAGCCGGGCCGTGGTAACCATGGCGCTGCAGGAACTGCTCGAGGGTGAGTGTCCGTCGGCCCATCGCCCACAGGTCGAAGATGATCTCGGTCTCGGCGTGCGATCCCTGCCCGGCCACCAGGGCGTTGGCCTGCGCCGCGTCCAACTCCGCCTTCTTGATCAGCGCCAGCAACTGGTCGTAGACGCCTTGCACTCCGATGAACACGCCACCGGCCTGAACCCGAACCGTCTCGTAGAAGTAGTCGCGGCCCTCCTTGAGCGCGGCCTTGGCCCCGTCCTCGTCGAGGCTGTCGAACCGGGAGACCCAGGACTGCCACCACGGATGGATCGGGGCGCACTTGGAGATGACGTCCTTGCGGATCGTGACCATCTCCCGCGGCATCTTCGCGAGCACGTGGCCCATCCGCCGCTTGGACCGCTCCAGCGGCACTCCGGCCGGAACCTCACCGAGCAGCTGCCGGGCGATCGCATCCGGTCCGGAGCCCGGCAGCAGACCGCCCATCTCGCAGAAGAAGTTCACGTTCAACGCCGCCCGGCCGTAAAAGACACCGACCGTGCGGTTGTTCGGGTCCTCGACGATGCGCACCTCGCTGCGCGGCAGCGATCCGAGCCGCGCGAAGCAGTCGCGGATCGCCAGGTCCGCGCCGGTGCCCCAGATCGACCAGCCGAGGTAGCTGATCACTCCGGGGACGGCCTCGCCCAGATTCGTCGTGCTCCAGAACTGGCCATCACGCGACACGGTGTGGAGCGAGCTGCTGGGATCGACCTCGATGGCCATGAACGTCTCTCTTCCTGCAGACCGCGTCGGCTGGAGAACCTGCTAGGCGGTTTCGCCGACCAAGTTGTCGCGAACGTATTGGCCGATCTGCTCGTAGACGCCGTTGGCGTGCTCGACAATCCCGGCCATCCAGAGGAAACCATGGATCATCGTCGGATTCTCCAGCGAGACGACGGACACTCCGGCAGCCTCCATCCGCCGTGCGTAGGCCTCACCCTCGTCGTGCAACGGGTCGTTGCCGGCGGTGATCACCATCGCCGGGGGCAGTCCGGCAAGGTCGAGCGCGCGGACCGGGGAGATGTAGGGGTTGTCGACGTCGTCAGGCTTGTCGATCACCAGGTCCATGAACCACTCCATGGCCCGACGGGTCAGCAGGAACCCCTCGCCGTTGCTGATCCGCGACGGGTAGTCGTCCTTGCTCATGTCGGTGACCGGGTACTGCAGGACCTGAACACCGATCGACGGTCCGCCGCGGTCGCGGGCCATCAGGCTGACGGTGGCCGCCAGGCCGCCACCGGCGCTGTCGCCGGTGACGCCGAGCCGACTCGGGTCGCCGCCGACCCGCTCGGCGTTGGTGGCCACCCACCGGGTTGCGGCGTAGCAGTCCTCGGCACCGGCGGGCGCCTTGTGCTCCGGGGCCAGGCGGTAGTCGACGGAGACCACGACACAGCCGGTCACGTTGGCCAACTGGCGGCACGGCTTGTCGGCGACCTCGAGTCCCCCGATCACGAAGTACCCGCCGTGGAAGTACATGAGGATCGGCAGCGACTCCCCGTTGCTCGGACGGTAGACCCGCATCGGGATCTCGTTGCCGTCCGGACCCGGCGCCGAGCACTCCCAGGCCTCGGCGACCTCCTGGGCCGGCCCCTCCAGATCCAGGAAGGCGTTGATGAAGCCGCGCGAGGCCTCCACGCCGAGGTCGGGGAAGTCCGGCACGCCCTGCGCAGTGAGGTTGTCGAGGAGGGCCTGTGCCTGCGGGTCGACGGTCATCGGGGGATCCCATCGTTTGCGAGGTCGCTGCGGGGACGGCCTGACATAAGGCCGCCGGCGCCAGTCTGGTGCCCCCACGGGCACTCGCCAATGACAGCAACTGTCAACCGGAGGCCGGCACATTTCCGCTTCCGTACCAGGGTGTCCGCCGCAGTGAAGGCGCCGCGGCAGCGGTGGCGAGTGGCGCCATTGTGAGCGGCGGGGGCCGAACCTAGCGTCGGCGACGACACACCTGTCGCCCCGAGCCGCACTCACCGCCCTGGCGCCAACCGATCGGAGTCCCGATGCCGGATGTCATGGACCGCACCCATACCCATCCCCTCGTCGAGCGCGCCACGGAGCTGCGCGACGTCCTGCGGGCCGATGCGCGCCAGGCCGATCTGGACCGCCGACTGCCGGACTCGACCGCGAAGGCGATGATCGACGCCGAGCTGTACAAGGTGTGGATCCCGAAGCGCTACGGAGGCTTCGAGGCTGACATCAAGACCCACGTGGACATGTGCGCGGCGATCTCCCGCGGCTACGCCTCGGCCGGCTGGGTGCTCGCCATGCAGACCGCGGTCTCGTGGATGGCCTGCTGGATGAACGAGGAGGGCCAGGACGACGTCTACAGGAACAACCCGGACGCGCGCCTGGTCGGCCTGTTCACCCCGTGCAACATCCCGGCCCAGGAGGTCGAGGGCGGCTTGGTCATCAGCGGTGCCTGGCCTTACGCCACCGGCTGCATGTGGTCGGACTGGGCCGAGGTGATGGTGCCGCTGATCGACAGCGACGGGAACTTCCTCGACGCCCTCTGGTGCTTCGTGCCGATGAGCGACCTGCGGATCGAGGACACCTGGTACTGCATGGGGATGAAGGGCACCGCCTCGAACACCCTGCACGCCGAGCGGATCTTCGTGCCGCAGCACCGGGTCGTTTCGATGCTCGGCCCGAAGGGTGTCCTGGCCGGTGTCTCGGGCAACCCGTACACCGAGGAAGCGCTCTACCGGATCCCGTTGAGCATGGCCGGCACGATCTGCACGACCGGTTCGGTGATCGGTGCCGCGCAGGCCGCCCTGGACTACGTGCTGGAGAAGGCCCCCAAGCGCTCGATCTCCTACTCCACGTACATGAACCAGGCTGAGTCCAAGGTCACCCAACTGCAGGTCGCCGAGGCCGCGACGAAGATCGACACGGCCCTGCTGCATGCGCACCGGGCAGCCGACGACGCCTGGGAGGCCGGGGTCAGTGGTGAGTGGCCCGACGCCCGACGCCGGGCCCGCGCCCGGTACGACGCCTCGTTCGCGATCCGCGAGTCGAAGATCGCCGTGGACCTGCTGGCCAGCATCGCGGGCGCGTCTGCATTCGCCGACGGCAGCGACATGGAGCGGATCTACCGCGACGTCGGCGTTGCGACCCTGCACGGCGTGTTCCGCCCCGATATCACCGCGGAGCTGTACGGGTCGATCCTGCTCGGCCAGCCGCCGACCTGCTCCCCGATCCTCTGACCCGGCCGGAGACGCCATGACCGCCACGATCAACCGCGACGCCGTAGTCGTCGGCGCCGGGTTCGCCGGGGTCCGGACCCTGTGGGAGATGCGACAGCTCGGGCTGTCCTGCACGGTCCTGGAGGCCGGCACCGGCGTCGGAGGCACCTGGTACTGGAATCGCTACCCCGGAGCCCGGACCGACAGCGAGGGCTGGACGTACTGCTTCTCGTTCGACGACAAGCTGTGCCAGGAGTGGGACTGGACCGAGCGTTTCCCGGGCCAGCCGGAGATGGAGCGGTACTTCAACCACACCCTGGACAGCCTGGACCTGCGCAAGGACGTCGAGTTCAACAGCCGGGTGAACAGCTGCGTCTACGACGAGGCCGCCAACACCTGGACGGTCACCACCACCGACGGCCGCAGCTACGTCTGCAAATACCTGATCAGCGCCAGCGGCTTCCTGCACATCGCCCTGAAGCCGCCATTCCCCGGCCTGGAGAACTTCCGCGGCGAGTATCTGATGACCTCGAACTGGCCCAAGGAGCCGGTGAACTTCGCCGGCAAGAAGGTCGCGGTGATCGGCACCGGCGCCACCGGCGTGCAGATCATCCCCACCATCGCCCGTGACGCCGAGGAACTCACGGTCCTGCAGCGCACGCCGAACTACGTCGTGCCCGGGCGCAACCACGCGCTGGAGCCCAACCACCGCGACGAGATCAAGCGCAACTACGACGAGATCTGGGCGCAGACCGAGACCCAGGTGTTCGCGTTCGCGATGGACCCGGCCGGGCGCATGGCTGCCGACGTTCCGCGGGAGGAGTGGAACAAGGTCTTCGACGCGGGCTGGGAAGCCGGCGGTTTCCGCTTCCTCTTCGAGACGTTCGACGACCTGCTGATCAACCTGGAGGTCAACCAGGCCGCCGCGGAGTTCATCCGCAACAAGATCCGCACGATCGTGAAGGACCCGGCAACGGCCGAGTTGCTCTCCCCGAATTACTACTACGGCGGCAAGCGCCCGCCGATGGGCACCTTCTACTACGAGACCTTCAACCGACCGAACGTGAAGCTTGTGTCGGTCGCGGACAACCCGATCACCGCCATCACCGAGACCGGCGTGCAGCTCGCCGATGGCACCGTGCACGAGGTCGACGTGATCGTGTTCGGGCTCGGCTTCGACGCGATGACCGGCGCCCTGGCGCAAATGAACGTGCGGGGCAAGGACGGCCGCACGCTTCAGGAGAACTGGGACCCGGAGCCGCAGACCTTCATGGGCGTGACGGTGCCCGGTTATCCGAACTTCTTCATGTTGTCCGGTCCGCAGTCACCGTTCGCGAACATCCCCGTGGTCATCGACAAATCGGTGCGGTTCATCTCCGCAACGATCCAGAAGGCGCGCGAGGTGGGGGCCGAACGCATCGAGCCCTCGGCGGAGGCCGCGGTGGCCTACAACGACCACTGCAAGATGCTGCTCAGCTTCAACCCGATCATCTCCTCCGGTGCGAACATCCACTCCTGGTTCCTCGGCGCGAACGTCGAGGGCAAGTCCCAGTCGGCGGTGTACTTCTACTACGGCGGCGCGGCTGGGTACTTCACCGAGCTCAAGGGCGTCGTGGAGAAGGACTTCGAGGGCCTGCAGTTCCGCTGATCCGAGGGCCGTTCTCATTTCACGGAGGTCAGCGGATTCCCGGGGGCTTTCGGGGGTCGACCACCGGACGACGGCAGCGCCGACAACTCGGAGCGCACCGGGATCGCGTCGAGCAGGCGGCGCATCCGCAGCGCGACCAGCAACTCGGTGCGTCGCTCGGTGGTGGACCGCCCGACCAATTGCTCGATCTGTGCGATCCGGTTGCGGACGGTGTGCTCGTGGACGCCGAGCCGACTCGCGGTGTTGATGTTCGAGCCGGAGGTCAGCCAGACCCGCGCGGTTTCCCGTAGCGCAGCGGTGCGGGCGTCGTCGCGGTTCAGCTCGCCCAACTCGGCGCGGACGAATCGACGGGCCCGGTCCGGGTCGTCGAGCAGCAACGCCTCCAACCGAAGTTCGTCGAAGGAGACCACGTCGGGCGCCGCGTCGGCGAGCAGGTCCTGCAGGCGGGCGGCGTCCAGCGCGTCCTGGGCGGTGGATCCCAACCCGGCCCGACCCCGCGCCGGATCGCCGAGCGCACACCGCAACCTGGACCGCACGAGCGCCTTGCGGACGGTGGCCAGGCGTTGTTTGCCCAGGCCCCGCGGGTGCGACATCCACAGCAACCACAGCCGCACGCCGTACCGGTACTCCAGCACCCGGGCCCCGTCGGCGTCGCGCACCAACAACCGAGCCAGCCCGGTCTCGGTCGGGCTGGCCTCGGTTCGGACGGCGATCGCCAGGTGCTCACCGGACAGCACGATGTCCAGCACCTCCTCGATCTCCCGGTCGCCGAGCACCATGGAGTCGTCCAACGCCTGACGCAGCACGCTCAGTTGCAGTTGCGAACGAGTGCGCTGGTGTTGGGTCTGCGTTGTCTCGTAGCGCGCGGCGAGCATGGTGGCCTGCCCGTCGCTGTAAGCGTGGATCAACATCGTCGGCCCGCCGAGCAGCTCGCTCAGGTCGACGCCGTGCTCCCGGGAGTACTCGACAGCTGCCTCGAACCAGGCGCTCCAGGCCAAGGCGACGCCGACGCGGTAGATCCGCTGGAACTGGCTCAACGGCACTCCGAGCGCGGCCGCGGTGTCGCTGAACGCCAGGGTGGGGAAGGGCGGGTTGGCCTCGAGCTCGTCCTGCCCGGCGATGATGCGCCAGACCGTGTCGATGTTGTCCCAGGCGTTGCGCAGCAACATCTCGCGGAATTCCGGGTCGTCCCGGTGTTCCGGGAAGACGACCTCCATCAGCCCGTCGGTGATGATCGCGGCGGACTTGTCGCGGTTCATCGCTCGCGCCAGCTCCCGCGCGGCAAGGCTGACCGCACCGCACGTCGCGGCCAGCCCATGGCTCGGACCCAGCTCCATGCCAACCTCCAGGCTCGCGCCGGCGAATCTCGCGGGCGCGCAGACAGCGGCACCGTGACCATACGGCTCGGGGTCGCACGACGTAAGACCCGGAGACGGGCGCGGGCGCTTACTCGCTGACACCGACCGGCGACGAGACGTGAGAATCCACCGGCAGTTCCGGCGGCGGCTTCCACGCGGCAGAAGCCGGTTCGGCGTCCGGGGCGAGGGCGATCGCGCGCAGCGTGGCCCAGATCAGGATCACGGTGAACACCCCGAAGGCCGGGACGGCCACCCAGAAGGCCAGCAGTCCGTTCCACGCGAACGGCCCGGTCTTGAAGAAGAGGAGCAGGGCGGCGGGGGTGAACAGCAACCCCGACCAGAGCATCGCGTAGGCCGTCCAGCGCGGGAACACCGGGACCGGGGACGGATCGTTCAGCACCGCGACGCAGATGACCACCACCTGCGCCACGGCCGGTGGGAACACCATCAGCAGCGGGATCCAGCCCAGGTCGTTGAGCAGTTGCGTCAACGCCGGGTCCCGGTCCGGCCGGAAGGTGGCGACGGCGAAGAAGATCACCGGGAAGATGATGATCAGTACACCGGCGGAGCCGGCCGCGATCTGCGCGAAGCACAGTGGGGTGAAGTGGCCCTCCATGCGCTGCAACTGGGCGCTGACCACGCCGTAGAACGGGATGGTGAACGCCGCACCGAAAATCATCAGCACGCAGCCGAGCCGAATCGCGTTCGCGTGCTCCCGGTAGCGGTTCGCCACCTGGACCGCGGAGTCCTTGGGCGCGATGGGCGGGATGAATCCGGCCGTCAGCAACCCGGCGAACAGCAGCGCCAGGAAGACGACCCCGCACCAAGCCATGGCTCGTTGGACCGGCTTGGTGCTCACCTCGCCCATCAAACACGGCGGGCACAGGCAATTCTTCCGTGGAAAGTACGTACACGGCGCTCGAGCTGACGGTGGATCAGATGTTCCGACGCGGCGGCGGCCGGGCCCCTGGCCCCGGACGGTGCCGCGGCGGCCGTCAGACTGCTGGCACCCGCCGGCCGCCGCCGGCCGGGCCGGCAACCGCCGCAGGAGGCTGGGTTGATCCAGTGCAGCAGCCAGGACCGCGTCGTCACGATCACGATCGACCGCCCGGAGAAACGCAACGCGCTGAACACCGCGTTGTGCACGGCGATCCGCACCGCCGTGCAGGACGCCGTGGCCGACGGCGCACGCGCCCTGGTCCTCACCGGCAACGGCAGCAGCTTCTGCTCCGGCGCGGACCTCGACGGGGTCCACAGCGCCGAGTTCCGTTCGGCCCTGCACGACATGCTGCAAGCCGTCGTCGCGGCCCCCGTGCCCGTGGTGGCCGCGGTCAACGGTCCGGCGATCGGTGCGGGCACGCAACTGGCGATCGCCGCCGACCTGCGGGTGGTCGCGCCGACGGCGCGCTTCGCGGTTCCGACTGCAAAGCTGGGGCTCGCCGTCGACCCGTGGACGATCGCCCGACTGGCGCAACTGGCCGGGCACGGGCAGGCCGGTGTCCTGCTGCTGGCCTGCGACGAACTCGACGCGTCCGGCGCACTGGCCTGCGGGCTGGCCGACCGCGCGGGCGCCCTCGACGTCGCCGCGGGCTGGGCCGCGCAGATGGCCGAGTTGGCGCCGTTGACGCTGGCGTACAACAAGCTCGCGTTGCATGCGTTGCCGGGCAGCGCCGCGGGCGCCGAGGTGGTCGCCGCGTTCGAGCGCTGCTGGTCCAGTGCCGACGTCGCCGAGGGTCGACGCGCCCGGGTCGAGAAACGGCGCCCCGTCTTCCGGGGCGAGTGACGTAGCCGGCGACCCAAGTTCTCGATTCCGAAACGCAAAAGCCGCAAAAGACCCCGCAGGCCACGAAAGGCTGAGGCGTTCCGAAGAGCGACCTCGCGGGGGCGGTGGGTCAATTGGGGAGTAGGCGACCTCGCGCGTTCGTCGCGCGGGCGTTGGTCGGTGCAGTCGCCGGCGGGTGTCTGCTGCCCGCGGCCGCGCACGGTGCCACGGCAGCACACATCGACCCGCGGTGCCGGTTCGGGCGGGTGGTATGCATCGACAAGCGGACCCACACCCTGCGTTGGGTCGTGAACGGGGACGTCCAGTTCAAGATGTCCGTGCGCTTCGGGCCGGTTCGGCACCCCACCCGGGAAGGCGACTTCTACATCTACTGGAAGGACCGGCACCACATCTCGAAGCTGACCGGCGAGACCATGCCGTACTCGCTGTTCTTCAGCGGCGGCGAGGCCGTCCACTACTCCCCCGACTTCGCCCGCCGCGGCTATGTCGGAGCCAGCAGCGGCTGCGTCGACACCCGTGACCTGCCCGGCACCAGGGCGCTGTGGGCGGGGACCCGCGCGGGCGACCGGGTCGTGATCTACCACAGCAAAGTTCCCAGCAGCGCCGCGAACGACACAGCCGGAACTTATCGCTCACGCGCGCCTGACAGCGCCCAGAAGGACCCCAGCTCCTTGGGCTGACTCCCCGTCAGCTCTCCGTCAGCTCTGCCGACAGGATTGCTGCGGTCCCGGAACTTCGCGCGAGCGGACCTGGCGCGCCGACGGCATCGGCAACGCGACCGCCATCGCGGCCAGGGCCAGCACGATCGAGACGGCGACGGCCTCGTGCAGGCCTCGGGTGAAGTGCGTCGCCGGACCGAGCAAGGACCCGAACACCGCTACGCCGAGCACGCTGCCGGTCTGGCGCATCGTGCTCAATGTGCCCGAGGCGACGCCGGACCGATTGCGTTCGACCGCGGCCATCAACCCGGCCGTCATCGGCGGGACAACAGTGCCCAGCCCGCCGGCCAACAGGATCCACGGGCCGGCCACAGCCAGGTACGCCGTGCCCGGTCCGACCGCGAGCAATTCCGCGCAGCCGAGCGTCATGGCCAGCAGGCCGCTCAGGATCACCGGGCGCGCCCCGAACCGGGCGGCCAGCCGGGTCGCCGCCAGGTTCGCCAGGAAGATCACGCCGGTCGGCGGGAGGAACGCCAACCCGGTACGCATCGCCGAGAAGCCCTGCACGCGTTGGAAGAACAAGCTGAAATCGAAGATCAGCCCGTAGAACGCGATGTTGACCAGCAGCCCCAGGAACGCCGCCGCGGCGAACCGGCGGCGGGTGAACAATTCCAGCGGCAGCATCGGCTCGGCGACCCGCGACTCCACGAACAGGAATCCGGCCAGCGCGGTCACACCCAGCGCCAGCGCGACAATCACCACCGAGTCCGTCCAGCCACGCTCGCCGCCCTCGATCAGCCCGAAGGTACCGGCGGTCATGGCAACCACTGCCAGCACCTGACCGGGCGGGTCGATGCCACGGCCGGACAGGTCGGTCTCACCGGTGCGCCTGGTCAGCCACCAGCCCAGCGCACCCAGCGGGACATTGATCAGGAAGACCGCCCGCCAGCCGGAAAGTTCGATGAGCACCCCGCCGACCACCGGCCCGGCGGCCAGCGCCACCGCGGCGGAGGCTGACCAGAGCCCGACCGCGTGCGCCCGCTGCACCGGATCGCTGAAGGCGTGATTCACCAGCGCCAGCGAGCAGGCGCCGAGCAACGCGGCCCCGCCACCCTGCACGGCCCGGGCACCGATCAGCACGCCGAGGCTCGGCGCGGTGGCACAGGCCACCGAGGCAACGGTGAAGACGACAAACCCCATGATCAGAACGCGCCGCGCGCCGAGCCGGTCCCCGGCCGCCCCAGCGGTCAGGATCAACGCGGCCAGCACCAGCGTGTACGCGCTGACCAGCCACTGCAGCCCGGCGGTGCCACCGCCCAGACTCGCCCCGATCTGCCGGACGGCGACGTTCACCACGAACACGTCGAGCTGGACCATCGCCAGCGCCAACGCCGCGCCGACCAGAGTCACCCGCTGCTCGCTGTTCATCCGGGCCACGCCAACTCCACCTCCCGACCGGTTCGACTCCCCGGTCCGATGACCATCCTCGTGCGGAAATAGTTCGGCCCGCACCGAAATATCCGCCGGTTAGGGTCGACGGCATGGCGGATGCGGACATCGCTGTCCCGGCGGCGCTGATGGCGGATCCGGGCCGGGCAAGAATGTTGCTCGCCCTGACCGACGGCCGGGCGTTGCCTGCCGGGGTGCTGCGCGCGGAGGCCGGGGTGGCGACCTCCACGGCGTCGGAGCACCTGAAGAAACTCTGCGCCGCCGGCCTGCTGCGGGTCGAGCAGCACGGGCGGCATCGGTACTACCGCCTCGCTTCGGTCCAGGTCGCCCGCGCGATCGAAGCCCTCGCGCAGATCTCACCGCAGGCCCCGGTTCGCTCGCTGCGGGAGGGCACGCGGGCGGAAGCGCTGCGCCGGGCGCGGATGTGTTACGACCATCTGGCCGGGCGGCTCGGGGTGGCACTGATGTCGGCCATGCTGGAACGTGCGGCGCTGGTGGGCGGGGACGGGCGGTACGACCCGCAGACGGCGCGACGCGATCGGCCCTCGGCACCGGGGCACGACGTGGACTATCGGCTCACGCCGGTCGGGACCGGGTTGGTTCGGGATCTCGGCATTGATCTGGATCGGCTGGCTGCCGGGAAACGACAACTCATTCGCTATTGCGTCGACTGGACCGAGCAACGGCATCACCTGGCCGGGAGCCTCGGGTCGGCGGTGGCCGATCAGATGCTGTCGTCGGGGTGGTTGAAACGGCGGGCCAATGATCGGGCGGTCCTGCTTACGCCTGCCGGAGCGGCGGGGCTTTCCGAGGTCCTTGGGGTTGAGCTTCCGGAGCCCATTCGCCGGCCGCGAGTCGCGTCAGCGTAGGTCGCCGATGCTGCGGCGCATGGTCCGCAGGTCGGCGACGATGCGGTCCGCGGTCGCCGCGTCGATGTCGCCGACCCCGAAACCGATCTCGGCCAGGGAAGCGCTGGCTTCCTGGGTGACCTTGAGGCCCTTCGGCGTCAGACGGGCGAGCACCGTGCGACGGTCGGTCGGGTGAGCCAGCCGGGTTACCAGCTTCGGCTTCTCGAGTTGGTCGACCAGCAGCGTGACCGTGGTCGGGTGCACCAACAGCTGCCGGCTGAGCTGCCCGAGCGGTCGCTCGTTGTTCGGCGCCATCTGCAGTGTGATCAGGACCAGGTAGCCCGTGCGGTTCAGCTTCAGCTTCTTCAGGCGCTGCTCGACGGCTTCGCTCATCACCGCCGCGGCGCGCATGACCGAGGCCATCGCCGCGAAGTGCGACGGCGAGGGTTCGCCGTGCTCCGCCCAGCGGGCACGCATCCACTCGACCGCATCCACGTCCTGCTCGACCTGCACGGTGCCTCCTCCGTCAGATCCGATTATTCCAGATCCGGAAGGTCGAGAACCCAATACTGGGGGGCGCGAGTTCCTCCGGTCATCTGCCATTCGACTCTGACGGACCGTCAGAACCGAACCTGCGATCGCCACGAACAGATCCGGGACAGCCGTGACGCCCGGAGCGGCGGCGCGCGCCCCGGGCGTCACGATGTTGTTCAGCAGCAGTCGACCTCAGTGGAACCCGAGGCCCCCGGCGAACTCGTAGGAGCGAACGGAGTCCGCCGCGCACGCGAATTCCGCGCCCGCGGCCTCGCGACCCCACATCAGGCCGACGTGGCTGCCGTCCATCGCGCCGTGGGTGACGAATCCGTAACCGCCGGTGCCGTAGGTGAAGTCGCCGGTCTGCATCGACAGTTCGCTGTGCGCTCCGTTCTCCCAGGCCACGTCCAGCACGGCCTGGCTCGCTCCGCCGATGCACCCCACGACCCCGTGGCCGTGGCCACTGACCGTGCCGTGGCCGAACTGCCGGGACGTGCAGTCCATGACGCCGTGGATCACGTACGAGCCGTCGGCGGGTGTGTACTTCAGCCCGCCGGGGCTCGCGACGGACCCGACGACGCTGCAGGCGTTCCCACCGGGTCCATCCGCGTCATGGGCGCCGGCAGCAGCGGCCGGCAGCAGGGTCGCGGCCGCCACAAGGGAACACAGGGTTGCGGCGGCGAAAGCAGACTTCATCTCGTCAACTCCGATCCGGGGACAGGGCCTACGCACAGTCGGGTTCTACGACGGCGTTCCGAGCAGAGCTCGATGCCCGAAACGCCGGTACTGGGCGCAATTCGGCAGCACAAGCTCGATGAACGAATCAGCAACCTACTGATAATCGGGTTATTTCCCACTATGTCCCGTTCCTCGGCCGGCGTCCAGACCCCGCACCGAACCACTTCCGCGAGGAGCCGACGGCCGAGGCGTTCAGGTGCCCGCCGAACCGGGCCCGGCGAAACCGCATGGATGATCTTGGACAGGTCTTTGCTCCGTTGTTGGACCTGGAACACCCACAAGGTCGACAGTTGGCGCGAGCGGAACCGATCGCGGGCCGGCCCGAACCCGGGCTTGGTCGGAGCGGACTTGTCGAGGAGGACCCCGTGGGACGTCAACGAGGCTTCGCGCCTTCCATCGCGGGACGGGCTCTGCCGGTTCTTACCGGCGCGTCGGTCGTGTTGATGCTCGCCGTAGGTACCGCCGGCGCCGCGGTCCAGAGCGAGCCGACGGCCGATTGCACCGCCGACGCCCAGGGCATGATGACCATGCCTGACGGCATGAAGATGCCGGTGGCCCAGATGCCCGGCTGCGCGGTCGGCAAGGCGACCGCGCCCGCCGCGGGCACCAAGACCGCTTCGCCTGCCCCGGCGGCCGCCAAGGCGACCACGTCGAGTTCGGGCGGCACGGCCAAGGGCGCAACGGGCGCCGCTGCCGCGAAGCCGCAGACGGTGAAGGCCGGGACCGGTGGTCAGGCCACCGAGACCGACTCCCACGGCCTGCCGCTCGCGCCGCTCGGCCTGGTCCTCGGCGGCGTCGGCCTGGCCGCGGTAGCGGCAGGCCGCCTGCGTCACAACTGAGCCGGAACCCGACGCGGACGCCGGCAGCCCGAAGCTCGGCTGCCGGCGTCCAGCGGTCGGTGTCCAGTCCCAGGCGATTGTGAGAAAGTTTCCTGCCGTTCCCGATGGTCGGCCCGCGGACGTGTCCGCCGATCCGGAGGTGACGGATGGATGCACAGCTCGCCCCGGCCCGGTCACCTGACCGCGCGCGCCCGCAATTCGTCGCGTTGCCGCGCAGCTGGGCCCCGATTTCCGCGGCGGCGCACTGGGAACCCGACAAGGTCCATCGTCGACGCTGGGCGACGTTGGGCGTGATGTGTCTGTCGCTGACGTTGATCGGTCTGGACAACACCGTCCTCAACGTGGCGCTGCCGACGTTGGTGCGGGACCTGCACGCCACCGGCAGCCAGCTGCAGTGGATCGTCGACAGCTACACGTTGATCTTCGCCGGGCTGCTGCTGACGGCGGGCACCCTGGGCGATCGCTTCGGTCGGCGCCGCGCACTGTTCGTCGGGATGACGATCTTCGGCTTGTCCTCGTTGTGGGCGGCATGGGCGGCCGGCGCCGACCAACTGATCGCGGCGCGCGCGTTCATGGGAATAGGCGCCGCAGCGATCATGCCCGCCACCCTGTCGATCATCATCACCGTCTTCACCGACCCCGCCGAACGGGCCAAGGCGATCGGTATCTGGGCCGCGGTCGCGGGCCTGGGCATCATCGGCGGGCCGTCGCTGGGCGGCTGGTTGCTGATGCACTTCTGGTGGGGCTCGGTCTTCCTGATCAACGTCCCGGTGGCGGTCGGCACCGTGGCGCTGGGTCGGGTGCTGGTACCGGAGAGTCGCGACCCCGCGGCGCCACGCGCCGACCTGATCGGGATGGCCTCCAGCGTCGCCGGGTTGGCCGCGCTGGTCTGGGCCTTCATCCAGGCGCCGGTCCGGGGCTGGACCGACCCGTTGATCCTGCTCCTCATGCTGGCCGGAGCCGGTGTGCTCGTGGTCTTCGTGCTGTGGGAACGGCGTACCGCGGCGCCGATGCTCGACATGGGGTTCTTCCGGGACCGCGACTTCTCGGTCTGCTCGGCCGTGATCAGCCTGGCCTCGTTCGCGCTGGTCGGTGCGCTGTTCTTCCTCTCCCAGTACCTGCAGTTCGTGCTCGGTTACAACGCTCTGGGCACCGGTGCGCGCCTGCTGCCGTTCGCGACCATGGCACTTGGTGCTCCGCTCGGCATCGTCCTGTCCCAGCGGCACGCGACGAAGTTCGCGGTCGCGCCCGGTCTGGCGGTGACCAGCCTGGGCCTGAGCCTGATAGCGACGATCACCCCATCGGACGGCTACCCGAAACTCGGGCTCGCGCTGGGCATCATCGGCTTCGGGGTCGGCATGGCGATGGCTCCCGCGACCGACGCGGTGATGGCCTCGCTGCCGGCCGAGAAGGCCGGGATCGGCTCGGCGGTCAACGACACCGCGCGACAGGTGGGCGGGGCGCTGGGCGTCGCGGTGCTCGGCAGTCTGCTGGCGGCCCGTTACGCGGACGGGTTGTCCGGGCAGCTCGACGAGACGACCGTCCCGGCAGCGGCCCGTGGCGGAATCGGTCAGACCCTGGCCTTCGGCCACGACGCCGCCGGGGCGGACGCGGCCGGCGTCGCCGGTGCGGCCGCCACCTCGTTCGTGCACGCCATGGACGTGACCGTCCTGGCGGCCGCCGGGGTCGTGATCGCCGGAGCTGTCGTGGCAGCGGTCTGGCTTCCGGCCAGACAACCGCGACGGGCGAGCGTTCTGACGACTGGTCAGCTCTTGTCCGGACTGCTGGTGGCTGCGCCTGCGCAGTTCGACCTGTGAGCTTCTGACGGCGCGTCAGTCAGCGTCCTGGGTCAGGGGACGAGCACACCGGGGTTGAGCACTCCGGTGGGATCGAAGGTGTTCTTCAGCGCGCGCCACAGCTCGAGCTCGGCCGGGGTCCGCACGAGCGGCAGCCATCGGCGCTTGGCCCGGCCGATCCCGTGCTCGGCGCTGATCGACCCACCGTTGGCCGCCACCAACGTGAGCACGGCGTCGTCGAGGTCGTGGTCGTCCGGGGCGGCGCCGGTGATGTTGACGTGCACGTTGCCGTCCCCGACGTGCCCGAACAACCACAGCTGGGTGTGCGGCCACCGGTCCCGCAGGGTGCGCCGCAGCTCGTCGACGAAACCGGCGAGCCGGCCCAACGGCAGGGCGACGTCAAGTTTGTGGGCGCTGCCGACACGACTGATGGCCTCGGTGTGCAGTTCGCGGTAGGCCCACAGGCGTCGACGACCCGGCGGGTCGATCCCGACCGCCCCGTCCAGAACCCCGAACAGGCGCCCCACGCCGTACTCCAGCGCGGCCTGCGCGTCGCTCGCGTCGTCGCGGGCGGTGAACTCGGTGAGGATCGCGGCACCGAACCGGTTCGGGAACGGCTTGGCCAGTTCCATCCGGTCGCAGACCAGGTCGATGCCGCTGGGCAGCAGCAGCTCGACGGCCTCGCAGGCCTGTTCGCGACGCAACACGGTGGCGGCCGCGACGGCGGCCTCGAGGTCGGCGAACGTCAGCAACGCCACCGCCTGACCCAGCGGTGCCGGCAGCAGCCGCAGTCGGGCCGCGGTCACGACAGCCAACGTTCCCTCGCTGCCGCACACGATTCCCGGCAGCCAGTAGCCGGTGTTGTCGCGCAGCGGACCGTCGAGCCGGGACAGCACCTGACCGTCGGCCAGGACCATCTCCAGACCGAGAATCTGCGCCCTCGTGTCGCCCAACCGTCCGGCGCGCAGGCCACCGGCGTTGGTCGCGATCGTGCCGCCGACGGTCGCCGAGCTGCGGCTGGCCAGGTCCACCGCGTACCGCAGGCCGTGGCGCGTCGCATGGGCCGCCAGGTCCGCGATGGTCACCCCCGCGCCCGCCGTCACCTGCGCCAGGTCGCTGTCCAGACGCACCGAGTTCAGCCTGCGCAGATCCAGGACGACGCCACCGTCGGGCACCCCGCCGGCCACCAGACCGGTGTT
The DNA here is from genome assembly GCA_036269075.1 of Sporichthyaceae bacterium. Taxonomy (NCBI): domain Bacteria; kingdom Bacillati; phylum Actinomycetota; class Actinomycetes; order Sporichthyales; family Sporichthyaceae; species Sporichthyaceae bacterium. Next base: position 75,391 of record DATASX010000085.1, on the reverse strand, counting down.
GCCGCCCTGCGGCACCACGGAAATCCCGGCCTGCTTGCAGCGGGCCAGGACCGCGGCCACCTCGGCGGTGTCCGCCGGGGCAATCGCCGCCGCCGCGGAACCCCGAAAACGTCCGGTCCAGTCCTGCACGTGGCCGGCCAGAGCGGCCGGATCCGTGCGCACGAAGCGCGGGCCGACCACATCGGTCAGATCCGCGAGCAGGCTCCCCGCTCCCGCACCTGGGACCACCGTCCCCACCCGCCATTCCGCTCCGGACGCCGGGACCTTCCGAGCACCGTTGGCATCGATTGTCGCCATCGAGCCGCAGGTCTGCGCCCGAAACGCGTTCTCAGGTTGCCGCCGGACGGAGTTCGACGGCCCGCCAGCAGTACCAGGCGACCACGCTGCGGTAAGGGCGGTAGGGCTCGCCGAGCAGTTCCAGAGCCTTCGGGGTCGGGGTCGGCACCGACCAGGCGAGCCCGAATCCTTTGCGCACGCCCAGGTCCCCGATCGGCCACACGTCCAGCCGCCGCAGTTGGATCATCAGGAACATCTGCGCCGTCCACGTGCCGATGCCGCGGACCGAGGTCAGCCGCTGGACGATCTCCTGGTCGCTCTCCCGGGCCAGGCCGGCCGGGTCGAGCACGACCGTGCCGTCCAGCACCTTGGCCGCCAGATCCTGCACGGACGCGATCTTGGCGGCCGACAGCCCCGCGGCCCGCAACGCCTCGGTGGGCAGACCCAGCAGGGCCTCGGGGGTGGCCTCGCCACCGAGTGCGACCAGCACCCGGCCGTGGATGGTCCGCGCGGCCTTACCGGCCAGCTGCTGGTGGGTGACGGCACGTACCAGCGTCGCGAAATGGGTCTCGGTCGAGGTGGCCACATCCGGCAGGCCGCACTCGGCGATCAAACCGGCGATCACCGGGTCGCGCGCGCCCAACTCAAGGGCGGCCTGCCGGTAGGTGAGCCGGCGGGCACGGGTGGGCGGCACGGTTTCGGAGGATACGGCTCAGCCGAACGAGATCGACGGCCGCCGGCGAGACGGAACGGGCAACGGGGGCGGCGCGGGCGGCCGCGGTTCGGCCGGACCGGGGGCCGGGTCGTTCGCGTCGGTGTCCCATCGCCCGCCGCGCAATTCCGCGACGCCGACCAACTCGCCGATCTCCACGCTGATCTGCCCGACCGGCTCACCGGTCAGGTCGTGCACCGCGCGGGAGAACCGGGCCTCGACCTGGTCCAACCGCCGGCAGTGGACGCGGACCACCGAGGCCACCGGCAGGGTGGTCACGAGCCAGGTGCCGTCGTCCCACTCGCACCGCACCGTGTAGGTGCTCACCGGCTGCCTCCTCTCCGCGACTGCGTCCGGAAGTTCGGATTGATCTTGGATGGTGGCGGTGCGAACCGGTGCAGGACAACCCGTGTGCGCGGGCCATGGGCATCTGTTTCCCTGCCAGGCTGGGCATTTTGCCTGCCCGAGCGCTCGACAAATCCGTCCCGTCATCGCACCGAGAAGCGGGTTCCGGGCACTCGACGCGGGTCGGCGTGGACGGTCGGTTGACCTCGATCGACGGCCGGATGGACCCGACGTGGCCGATGAGTGAACTGGCCCTTGGGGCCCCGTTCTGCGCCCATTACCCCGGATTCGGCCGTCTCCCTCGTAGGCTTGGGGCGTGGCTGGCGACCTCCCGCGCGACGTCGCGGCAGCTATGGCCGCGGGGGGCCGGACGGGCCTGCCCGCGGCGCGCATCGACTGGGACGCGTACCCGGCACCGGTACGCACCGCCGTCGGGCTGGTGCTGAGCGCCCCCTTCCCCGCGGTCGTCTGGTTCGGCGGGCCCGCCGCGTGGCACCAGGTCCACAACGACGCATGCCACGCTCTGCTCGGCGATCGGCATCCGCTGATGGCCGCGGGCTCGCCGGTCGAACCGGCGTTCCGCGGGCTGCTGGACTCGGTGAGCCAGACCGCGAGGTCGGCGTCGGTCGCGCTGCCGGCGGCCGAGCCGGACGGTGCCGCACAGCGGGAGTCGTCCCTGGTCACCGTGCCGGTCTTCGCCGAGGACGGCACTGTCTGCGCGGTGTTCGGCACGATCAACGAGCTCGCCGGGCCGGCCGTGCGACTGGCCGGCCTGCGGGCCGCGTTGGATGCTGCCGGACGCGAGCCGGACGTCGCGGCCGCGTTCCTGCGGTGTCCGGAGGCCTGTGCGGCCGCCGACGCCGTCGCGCTGGGGACCGTCGTGCCGGACGAGGGCACATTGCGGATCCTGTTCGTCGGAGACATCCCGACCGAGCAGCGCGACCGGTACTTCGCCGTCGCCCTGGACGCCCCCGGACCGATGGCCGAATCGGTGCGCACCGGGCGCATGGTGGTCGTCACCGACACCACCCAGGGCCATGCGCTGCATCACTCGGTGCTGTCCGATTTCGCCCATGTGCTCGGCACATTGGTGTTCAACCCGCTTCGGGATCAGGCCGGTCAGTGCATCGGCGCCCTGACGCTGGGCTGGTCGCGGCCGCGGTCGTTCTCCCCCGTCGAACTCGCCGACCTGACCGCCGCGGTGGCCTTGGCCGGACCGGCCCTGGCCCGGGTGCGGGCGGTCGACGAGGACCGGCAGGCCGCCGCCGAACTGCAGACCCTGTTGCTCGACCTCGACCGGTCCTCGACCACGGCGGCGGTCGCCGCGGCCCACCGGCCGGCCGCGTACGGCGCCGGGCTCGGTGGGCACTGGTATCTGGCCGCGCCGGGCGCGACCGCCGACCGGACCGCGTTGGGCGTCGGGGAGGTACCCGGGCAGGGACTACCCGCCACTGCTGCCATGAGCAGGCTTCGCACGGCGCTGGCCGTGGCCGCGGCTTCGAGCGACGGCCCCGGTGCCGTCCTTGACGTGGTGTCGGCCCACGCCCGCACCGTGCGCGGCGCGGAAGGCGCTTCCGTCGTCCACGCGGTGCTCGACTCCGCGACGTACAGCCTGGAATACGCTTGCGCCGGACACCTGGGTCCGTTGCTGGTCGGGCCCGACGGGCGGACCGAGTACCTGACCGGGGGACGCCGGCCGGCGCCGGCCGCTTGGTCCCCGGGCGACCCGGCGGGATCTGCCTACGCTGAGTTGGCGCCAGGCTCGCTGCTCGTGCTGTTCACCAGCGGCCTGGTGGCCCGGCCCGGCGAAGCGGTCGATGCCGGCTCGGCCCGGTTGGCCCGCGCCGCCGCCGAGTGCGCCGTGCTGCCGGTCGGGGCGGTCTGCGCGCACCTGCTGGAGCGCATGTCCGGGCCCGAGGGATTCACCGACGAGGTCGCGCTGCTGGCCGTGCGCCCGCCCGGGGTGACGTCGCACAGCTTCGTCCAGGTGATGCCGGCGACGACGGAGCAGGCCGTCGAACTGCGGCACGCCCTGGGCGTCTGGCTGGAGCCCCACTGTGCGGACGCCCAGGTACGCGGCGGGATCCTGATCAGCGTCGGGGAGGCGCTCAGCAACGCCGTCGACCACGGCACCGACCCGGACCGACCCGCCACGATCAGCATCGAGGCGTTCCTGCACCCCGACGGGTTGGCCACTACGGTCAGCGACTGCGGGCGCTGGACCGGTGACTCCTCGGCGAGCTTCCGGGAGTCCGTCCGCGGTCGTGGCCTGAAGCTGATCCACGCATTCAGCAGCCGGGTCGAGACGGTGCGCGACGGACACGGGACCCGGATGACCATGCATCACGCCCTGAGCCGCCACCCGGCCGACGCCCACGCCTAGATCGCTCAGTGGTGCGGGCCGGCCACGATCTCGACCCGGTCGACCAGGGCGTCGTCGTCGAGGCTCGAGTCCAACGACCAGCCCTGGGCGACGACCGCGACGCTGTCGCCATGCCGCAGCAGCTGCTTCCACTTCAGGCCGGGGCACGGTCGCGTGTTGGTCGGCGGCAGCCGGTGCCGGAACGGGTGTCCCGGCGCGATCGTGCGGACGGCCAGGTCGGCGTCCTCGCCGAAGTTCGGCATGTCCGCGTAGCGCTCGGCGTGGTCCTGTCCAGCCACCACCACGCCGGCGGGGTTGAGCACGACGACGCGCGCGAACCCGTGGGACAGCGCGACCGGCTGGTCGGCGCTCAGCTCGTAGGTGACCCGGGGGGCGCCGTGCCGGCCGGTGGTGACCCGGACCACCCGCACGCTGACCCCGTCAAGGCTCTGGCTCAACCCGGTCGGCAGGGACTGCCCGCAGCGGAATTCCCCGACCGCCGCGACCGGCGCCGGGGCCGGGGTCCCGGTCACGGCAGGGCTGTCGTCGGGCCGAACCCACGGCTGCGGTTGGGCGTCGGAAGCGACCCGGTGGTCGACCAACCCGAACGTGGGCAGCGACACGACCACCGACAAGGCGGACGCGTAGACCAGACCGGTCCAATTCACCACGTCCGCGAGCCTAAAGCGCATCCGGGCCGTAGCGGGTCGAATCAGGCAAAGGACCGGTTCGCACACCGTCTCGGGCGGACCGAACATGCAGGCAGAGGTGCGACAGCGCACCCAAAAAGGCGGGCGGCGGACCTCCCCAGGTCCGCCGCCCGCGACTTGCTTCTGATCATTGACGACCGGCCACCCCTGCCCGATCGCCCCGCTCGGTGTTGCACCTCACCCGCGCCGGTCTCCCCAGGCCGGCCGCGCGAGGTTGTGTCAGCAGCCCGCCAGAAGATCTGCCAGAGCTGCGTCCACGTCCAGGTGCTCGGTCTCCGACCCCACCGGAACCGAGCAGTACGACTCCTTCAGGAACTGCGCCAGCTCCTGCGCCGGCACCTCCAGGACAGCCTCTCCGTCCGGGCTGCTCAGCGCCAGCCGGACAACCGCCGACCCGTCCTCATCGAGGCACGGGTGAACCCGCACGTCGCCCAGACCGGCCGGCCGCTCCAACCCGTCGGCCACCAGATCCCGCGAGAAGGTCCAACCGACGACGTAGTCCCCGGCCGTCATCTGCAGGTGGACCGCGAACGGCTCGCTCGGCTCGTACCGGAAGGTGCTGGGAACCGTCCACGCGCACCCGTCGCCGACCACCAGGGTCAGCTCGATCCGGCTGATCGTCGGGTGCAGCGTCACGTCGGTTCCTTTCACCAGGGTGGTCTCGAACTTGCTTGCTCCGCCTCGCTGGGACAGTTGTAAGACCGCCCGGCGCCCGGCTGCAATGCTCGGCTCCGAGCGCTGACCTTGCCCATTGCCGAACGTATAAAGCCTCCTGCCAGTTTCCTCGGCACCGGCCCCGACGCCCGCCCCGCCCGGTTTGGTACCGGACCAAACCGACCCTTCCTGGACACCTCGTACGCCCCGACCGGGGCGCAGGGCGGGGCGGCCAATCGGACCAGCCGTCCACGAGCCGACACTTTCAAGATCACGAAGGCCGGAAGAGTTGACTGAACCTTGGCCGATGTGGGCTCAGCGATTGACACGACCGCCGCGCCGAGCGTCCACGCAACCGCTGCGCCAACGCATCTGACTGTGCGTCAGTTATCGTTCCGCAATGGGCGGAACGAAATCCCCGCAACGACATCGGCCGCAACGCATCATGGACGAACCATGCGCCGCGACCGATCCACCATCAGCCTCCCCGTGCCGGGGCAGGCCGGGATCACCGCGCGGATCATCGGGACCGAGCAAGCGCTGCGCGAGGGCCGCGGGAAGGTCATCCTCTGCCAGACCGCGCACGAGCCCGCGCCAGTCCCGGTACAACTTTCCGACCTGTGGTTGTGCGACGACTGCGAGCTGGTCTGGAGGCACGCGGACGCGACGTGCCCGGGCTGCACGAGTCGACGCACCCTGCGGCACGCCCGCTGGCAGCTCGGGCGCCGGATCTACCTGCTCCCGGTCGGCGCCGGACACAACCGTCGATATCAGGCAACCGTCGCCGAGCTGCGGCGCAATGCCCGCTCGCGTGGAACCCGGGCACCGTGGCGGTTGAGCCGCCCCGCGCCGAAGCCCAATCCCGCCTGATCTTTCGGACATTTGCGGGCGGTACCGGAGGATCCCCTCTCCTGTCGTTCACTCCTTCGGCTCTGCCGGGATCCCCGTTCGTCCAGCCTGCTCTTAGCTTCGATCCGTACTGAGGAGGACCTTCGGTTCTTCTCCACGCGTGCAGATGGGAGTCCACCGATGGCGACGGTCGGTCTGGCCATGATCGTGCGGAACGAGTCGCAGGTGATCGAGCGCTGCCTGGCCTCGGTCCGCGACCTGATCGACCATTGGTTGGTCGTCGACACCGGGTCCACCGACAAGACGCCGAAGCTGGTGCACGAGTGGTTGGACGGGATCCCCGGCACCTTGCACCACCGGCCCTGGGTGAACTTCGGGTACAACCGGACCGAGGTGGTCCAAGCCGCGCGCGTCTGCGCCGACTACACCTTGGTCATCGACGCCGACGACGTCCTCGAGACCCCGCGGGGCTTCACCTGGCCGGAACTCGACGTCGACGTGGTCGTGCTCGCGCACCGGTTGCAGAACCTCACCAACCGCCGGGCGACGCTGCTGAGCACTCGCCTGACCTGGCAGTACCAGGGCGTGCGCGACGAGGTCCTGCAGGCGCCGCACGACGTCAGCTGGATCATGCTGCCCGACGTCTCGGTCCGGGTTGGCATCGACGGCGGCCGGACGCGGGGCCTGACCCGGTCGGAGGTGCGGGCCGCCGACGCCGTCGCACTGGCCGACGCGGTCGCCCGCGACCCGCGCAACCCCGGCGTGGCCTACCACCTGGCCCGCGCGCTGCGCGACAGCCACCAGTACCAGGCCGCGTTGGACGCCTTCCGGAACCGCGCCGGCATGGGCGGCAACCTCGAGGAGATCGCCGACTCGCTGCACGAGGTCGCCCGGCTCCTGCAGTTGTCCGGCGTCGACCGCGAGACCGTCATCGCCGCGTACCTGACAGCGTGGAACGAGCGGCCCACTCGCGCCGAACCGCTGATCGCGCTGGCCGCGTTCGCCCGCGAGCAGGGACTGCACTCCGTCGCCCGCATGGCCGCGACGCAGGCACGCGAGATCCCCCGCCCGGACGACAGCCTCTGGATCGACGAGGACGCCTACAGCTGGCGCGCCGACGACGAGTACGCGAGCAGCACGTTCTGGACCGGGGCCTTCGCCGAGTCTGCCCGGACCTGCCGGCACCTGCTGGCCGGCCACATTCTGCCCGCCGAGCACCGCGACCGCGTCGCCGCCAACCTGGCGCATGCCGAGCAGCGACTTGGCGTGGCAGGCACGGAATCCGTCGACGAGCCGGTCAAGCAAGCGCCCGCGGCCGCGCCCACCAGCGTCGAGGAGGCGCACGAAGTGCCCCGCCCCCGCGACGCCGAGGAGGACATGCTCCCGGCCGCCGTCGAGGCGGAGGTCGAGTACGAGTTCGACGACTCGATGTACGACGAGGCGGAGCTCGAGGAAGAGCTGCTCGAGGACGAGCTGCTCGAGGAGGAGCTGCTCGAGGAGGAGCTGCTCGAGGAGGAGATCCTCCAGGAGGCGGAGCTCGAGGAAGAACTGGTCGAGGACAAGTTGCTGGACGAGGTGGCGCTCGACGACGAAGTGGTCGACGACGCGGTGCCCCAGTTGCTCGACCTCAACCAGGGGATGCTGGACGAGGACCTACCGGTGGAGCCGGTCCGGACCCGCCCCAAGCGTCCGGTGGCCGCCGCGCCGACCGCCGCCGCGCCGGCTGCCGCGCTTCCCGTGGTGAAGTCGCAACGAACGGCCAACACCGTGGTCATCCGGACGTCCCGGATCCCGCTCACGCCCGCCCGCAAGGCCGCCGCGGAGGAGACCCGGGCCAACGGCCGGCGGCGCGGCGCCTGACCCGAACGCCGGATAGCCGCTGTCGCAAGGCAACTGACGTCCCGCCAGGCAGCTGAGGCGGGGCGTCAGGTGAGCGCCAACCCGACGACGACCGCCGCCGCGGCGGCGGGCTCCAGGTGGTCGGTGTTGAGCACGATGTCGTAGTGGTGCGGCTGCTCTACGCCGACCTCGTAGAAGCGTTTGAGGTAGTCCGCGCGGTTGGCGTCGAGCTTCGCCAACTGCTTGGCGTCCTGCGCCAGCCGTCCGGTGCGGGTCTCGGGCGACGCGGTGAGGAAGACCCGTAACGTGTCCCGACGCCCGCGCAGCGCGAACGACGCGGCGTGGGCCACGATCACGACCCGACCCGACCCGCGTCCGCGACCTGGCCGATGGTGGCGCGGATGAGATCGCGCAGCGCGGCCTCGGCGGGGGTGCCGTCGAGCGGTTCGGTCACGAAGGCGCCCAGGGTGGCCGACGCGGCCGTGCCGGGGCCGAGCCGGTCCAACAAACGGATGATCGCCGACTTGCGCCGCTCGACGTCGGCGACAACCGCTTGGTCCAACTGCGCCTCGCGCGCGGCCAGGGCGACGATCTCGTCGTCGACCATCCGGTAGCCCAACCGCTGGGCCACCAGCGGACCTACCTGCTCGCCGCCGGAACCGTCCACGGCGGACAGACACACGACCTGGAACGACATGGTCGCGACCCTAGTGGGCCGGGCCTGGAAAGCACCCGGCCCGACCCGACGAGTTGATTCGAACAGGTGTTCGACTTTGTGTTATCGTCCCTGGCATGGCGGCGTCGAGCCCGTACGTGCAGGTGCCGGGGCGGGGAAAGGTGTGGCGGCCGGAGGGGAAGCCGGCCGACGCCCCCGCCCCAGCCATGCAGGGCTCGCTTCTGGACCTGGCCGAGGAACCGACGTTCGGCCGCCTGGGAGACACGGTTCAGCGCCGACCGTTGACCCGTGGCGCATGGGCGGACATCCGCCGGTCCTGGGTCAGCGGGTCGGATGAGTTGTTCACCCTGTTGAGGGACCGGGCGCAGTGGCAAGCAGAACGGCGGCAGATGTACGACCGCGTGGTCGACGTGCCGCGGCTCAACTGCTACCTCTCCGCGGCCGACGTGTGGCCCGACCCGTTCCTGCGCGAACTGCAGACCGCGCTCAACGCGCACTACCGCGACGCCGACCCGTTCGTCACTTGTGGCCTGGCCTACTACCGCGACGGCCGCGATTCCGTGGCCTGGCACGGCGATACCTTCGGTCGAGGCAGCACCGATGACGTCATGGTCGCCATCGTCTCCCTCGGCGCACCACGCGCGTTCATGCTGCGCCCGCGCGGTGGTGGCCCTGCACTGCGGTACGACGTCGGCCACGGCGACCTGCTGGTCATGGGCGGCTCTGCCCAGCGGACCTGGGAGCACGCCGTCCAGAAGACCGCCCGAGCGGTGGGGCCGCGCATCAGCATCCAGTTCCGGCCCCACGACGTCGGCTAAGACCCGCGCCGATTGCGCAGGAGCCCTCCGGGGAAGATCATTTGGCGAAGATCACGCCGGCCAGGCGTGGACGGGACCGAGGAGCAGCGCCATGAGACTTCACCGGTGGCAGGGTCGCTACGGCGCAGCGGTGACGCACCACCACCGCTACGAGCATCACACCGACTGGAGCGGCCTGTACGCGACCTGGTACGGCGGCGGCGGCTGGGGCAGTTGGGACGATGACTGCGACTGTGGCTGCGAGTGGTGGTAATCAGCCCGGTTGAGGCAGGCTCGACCGCCCGCCTGACGGGTCGTCATTTCGCTCCCGAGGAGAGAGATTCTCGATGGCCCTTCGCGCGGTGGCTTTCGACGTCAACGAGACCCTGATCTCGCTGGAACCGTTGGGTGCCCGGATGGAACAGGTGGGGCTGCCGGCGGCGGCCGTGCAGGCCTGGTTCCCCCGCACGCTGCTCTACGGCTTGGGGATGTCCGTCGCCGGCGACTATGTGCCGTTCCCGCTGGCCGCAGCCGAAGCCTTACGGGCGGTCAGCGGGTACACGCTGTCCGAGGAGGCGGTGGCACACGTGCTGGGCGGCTTCGCCGACCTGCCCGCCCATCCCGACGTGCAACCGGCCATGCAGCTGTTGGTCGACGCCGGGGTACGGATGATCTGCCTGACCAACGGCGCCGCGCCCGCGGTCCAGGCATTCCTCGACCGCTGCGGGCTGGCCGGCTACATCGAAGCGGTGGTAGCCACATCCGAGGTGAACGCCTGGAAGCCGCCGGCCCGGGTCTATCACCACGGCGCGGCCCGCCTGAACCTGAGCCCGGATGAGGTCGCGTTGGTGGCGGTCCACGCCTGGGACTGTCACGCCGCCAAACGAGCCGGCCTGCTCACCGGTTGGGCGTCCCGGGCCGAAGGCGGATACGGGGAGATCTTCACGCCCCCCGACGCGAGCGGCGCCGACCTCGTCGAGGTGGTCGAAGGCCTGCTGGCCCTGCCGAACCGCTGACGTTCGGGGCTGTCTTGAGGCCGCTCAGGCGACGGCGCGAGCCGTGTAGGCGGCGACGGCTTCGTCGAGTGCCTTCGCGATCGCCCGAACGGTCTCGGGGGTGAGCACGATCCGGGCCACGTTGCAGCCGGTCTTCATCAACGCGAGCGCATCCATCGAGCGGTCGGCACTGGGCTGCACCGCTTCCATGACGATGTCGGCCCGGCCCAGGTCGTCGGCGACGATCGAGACGGAGATCGACTCCTCGATCTCGACCGCCCACCGGACGGTGGACGCGAGGCGAACAGGCGGGTGACTGGCCATGAGCTCAGCGTGGCCGATCGAATTCCCTTTCACAGCCGATGCAGAGAAGATCACCCGTTCGACCGATGCCGGCAGAGTGAACGGGCAGCATCGAGGCTGCGAAATGACCTGACTGGACGATGACCTGACTGATGGTCACTTTTGCGGTTCTGCACCAGCCACGGCGGCATCGGGGTCCTCGGGCGGGCGCGAGGCCACGGTGGATGTCTGGACCTCGGGCCGCTCGACCTGCTGCGACCAAGGGGATTCCCGAGCCGTGACCGGTCCGCTGCGGTCGCAGCGGCCGTAGAAGACGTATCCGGTCACCTGGTCCGGGTTGTCACTCTCGACGACCACGACGGTGGCCCGGCGATTACCCCAGAATCCGTCATCACCGGCGATCGCCCGGCGGCCGACTCGGGCGGCGCACTGCAACACCCGGGCCTTCAGGTCGACCGATGCCGGTGCAGCGGTGACCGGTTCGGGTGCGGTGTCTCGCGCCAGCAGGTCCATCACCCCGGATGCGAAGTTGTCCTGGTCGTACACCGCGCCCGAATGCGTCACCACCGGCGGTTCTGTCTCGCGGCCGGGACGACGCCGGTGCGCGGGCTTCCTGGCGCGCTTCGGGATCAGGTACCTCGGAAGACCGTCGGCGCCACGCACGATCTCCACGCCGTCGGGCCGCAGGACCTTTGTCGCGATCCGCCTCGCCCGACCGGGAATCTTCTCGGCAGCACCGGCCGGGACGTACATCGTCCCGCTGCCGCGGGCGACGTAGTAGCCGTGCGCGTCAGCCACCGCGTCGTCCGGGATGTCGAACACCTGGGCGGCGTAGGTGACCACCGGATCCGGGCCACCGCCGGCATCTGGGTGGCCGACCTCGCTGCCGTGGTCGCCGACGGTCCGGATGCCGAATGCCGTCCCGCCGACGAGCAGGACCACGGCCGCGGCAACGGTGCTCATCCGCCGTGCACCCGTCGCCAGAGCCCGTCGTCGGGAGGCAACGGCGACGCACAGGGCCCCGGCGGGCGCGAGCAGCAGTCCGGGCGACACCGGTTCGGTGACCGCCAGTCGGGCGAGGTTGGCGTGCAACCGGGTGACGTAACAGGCGGGCATGACGCCCGGATCGGCATCGGCCAGAATCCGCGACACCGACTCCAGCAACGCAGCGGTGCCTCGGCATTCGGCGCAGCCGAGCAGATGCCGCGCCACCCGCCTGGCCTCGAACTCACTGAGCAGGCCTTCGGCGTGGTCCGCGATGGTCTCGACGGGCACATGGTCATCCCGCGTCATTCCCCGCAGCTCCGCTCCCCCCTCGAGGCGTCGGCCACGCCGGACACGGCTACGCGCCGGGGTGCGCCGAAGGCCCCAAAGGGCACAACGCCGACATCACCTCAGATTTGACGCAGACCGGACAGATCCGGTTCCAACTCACCTACCGTGATCCAGCACGCTGTCCGCGGCGATGTCGAACATCCGGAGGTTGGTGCTGTGTACATTCCGGCGCACTTTGCCGCGGACGAGGCGACCGTGCATGACCTGTTGCACCGGGCCCGGGCGGCCGACCTGGTGACCGCAACCGAAACTGGGCTGGCGGCGACGATGCTGCCGTTCCTGCACGACCCGTCCGTCGGCGAGCACGGCGTGTTGCACGGGCACGTGGCCCGCAACAACGACCAGTGGCGCCGACCGGCCCTGGGTGAGGCCCTGGTGATCGTGCGCGGTCCCGACGCCTACGTCTCCCCCTCCTGGTACGCGTCCAAAGCTGAGCACGGGCGGGTGGTGCCGACCTGGAACTATCTGACCGTCCACGTTTACGGCCGCCTGATCGTCCACGACGACGCGGTCTGGCTGCGAGACCTGGTCACCCGCCTCACCGAGCACCACGAGGCGGGCCGGCCCAGGGCCTGGAGCGTGGCCGACGCGCCGCCCGGGTACATCGCGGGCCAACTGCGCGCCATCGTGGGCCTCGAGATCGTCATCACCCGCATCGAGGCGAAGGCCAAGCTCAGCCAGAACCGCCCGGCCGACGTCGACGGCGTGATCAGCGGCCTGACCCAGGACGGCGAGATGGCCTGCGCGGCGGCCACCGCTGCCGCGAACGGTCGAGCCGAGCGGTTGGAGCCCTCCTGACGGACTCGATCAGTCCGAGTCGTTCAGCCTGCGCGCCAGGTGTTCGGCGAAGTCACGGGACAACCCCGTGATCTGAAATTCCCCGGTCGTGATCGGGTCCATGACCGTCGGGGCGGACAGCAGTTGGCCGTCGACCACGATCGCCAGCTCGTGCCCGACCTCATCGCGGGTGACCCGGGCGAACTCCCGGCGTTGCCGGGGGTTCAGAGTCAGGTCCACCTCCCAGCCCCCACCGCCCGGTTGCACCGAAGCATGCGCCGCCATCGGCCGACGGACGGTCATCAACAATCGCTGCAAGTGTTGACAGTCGTCGCTGTACGGGCCCCGCACCACCGCCCCCGGCCGCGCCGACGTGCTCACCGTCGGCGGACACGGGCTCGACTTCGAGTGCCACAGCGTCACCCCCGCCGGATACCCCCCGCCGGGGCCGGCCAGGGCTTGCGCAGCCGTGGCCACGAATCCCACCGACGCGAGCGAGGCGGCCGCCAACACCGCCGACGCACGCGCAGAACCTCGGTTCATCCGCATCCGGTCCCCTCCGGTCCGCCAAAGCCGCAAAAGCTGACCAACGTCCCAGAAGCGTACGGATCACCACGGCGGCCCGCAGCGGATCTTCAGAGATCATCCCCAGCGAAGTTCACCGGCCGGAGATGTCCGAACAGCAGTGCCTCTCTGCCATCGTGTAGGGCTTGAGTGCAGGCTCGGTGTTCACCCGAGGATCTGTGGCGAGCGAACTCCCGATCTTCTTCCAGGCGCCGCTCAGGTCGGCGGCGAAGCCGATTGGGTCGACGCCAGGCATGAACACCTCGCTGCATACCGATTTCGGGACCCGTCGCGGGTCAGCCGGACCGGAATGGTCGAGTGCGTCCATCGCCAACGCGTAGGCGACCGGGTCCCAGGTGCCGACCGCGATGTGATCGGCGGTGTCGGTCGGGCAGAGGTCCTGCACGGCGACGTTCGTGATCTCGCCCGGCCCGTGCAACGACGTGCTGCCCTGGTCGTCCAGGTTCGGTTGCACGATCTGGTCCAAGTGGGTGTAGATCGCGGTGTAGGAGATCTCGGGGAAAGTCTCCTGGTAGGAGTTCATCGCCTGCACGAAGTTCGACCCGATGGCCTGCTGCCAGATCGCAGGTGCGCAACCGGAGGTACACAGGGGTCCGGCGATCACGGTTCCGTGGTTGGTCGCGCCGAAGGCGACATAGTCGTCGACCATGCCGCGCAGGTCCGGCCAGAAGCGCAACGCGAACCGTGGCACCGCGCCACCTTGGCTGTGTCCGAGCACCTGGACCCGGCGCCCGGTACGCGCGTGGATCGCACGGATCGCATGCACCACGTACTCCGCGGCGATCTGGATGTCGCCGGTGGTGTCGAACGGCAACGTGACTGCGCAGTAGGGCCGACCGAGTTTGTCCAGCGCCCGGAACCAGTTCCACGAGTAGTTGTCCGTCGGGTTGACCGTGGTGCCCGGCACGAACAGCACCGTCTCTCGACCGGCGCCCGCGCTCGATGTGCACGACAGCGCTGCTGCCAACTGGTCTTCGGGTACCGACAACGCCGGACCCGGCCGGTCGAGCGGGGCGAACCCGCCCGCAGTGGCCGATGCTGCCGGCCCCGGCGCGACGACCAGGATCGTCAGTGCCACTGCTCCCGCAGCGAGGACGGCGATGCGGTCTCGGTACCTGCGCATGTCGGGGCACCTCCACCTCGGTCGAGCGAACTCCCGGAAAACAGCTTCTGACCGTCCGTCAGTTCTCGCGTGACGTCGAGGTGCGGTCCTCGGGGGGCGGTTCGCGTTCGGCGACCGGGCAGGGCATCGGGCCCAGCCGGACCACGTGTCCCCAGCCGCCCAGCAGGCGCCTTCGGATCTCCACCCCACAGTGCGCGCAGAAGATGCGCTCCCCCGCCATGTCCGCGAGCATGCCGCGACCGCACGCCTACCACCAGCCCTCCACGACGACTGCGGCGCGCCGCGCGCCGAACGGCCGCTGTTCGACGCGCGACACGCGGCCCTCGACTGTCGAACCCGCCCCGGAACCACTTGCAGGCACAGGTTTGCGCAGTGCAAGAAATCCGCGCGCGGCCTAGATTCGTCGTCATGAACGCTGCTGCCACCTCTGGCCCCACCTCTGGTCCCACCGCGCGCACCCTCGGCGAGCTGCGCGAGACCGGCCACGTGTTCCGTCCGATCAAGGCCGAGTTGCGGGCCAACCTGCTCGCGCGGCTCGCCGCAGGCGATTCCCGATTCGCCGGCATCGTCGGTTTCGACGACACCGTGCTGCCGCAACTGGAGCGTGCGCTGCTGGCCGGCCACGACATGGTGCTGCTCGGCGAGCGGGGGCAGGGCAAGACCCGGCTGGCCCGCACCCTGGTGTCGTTGTTGGACCCGTGGACCCCCTACATCACCGGCTCTGAACTGCGCGAACACCCCTACGCCCCGATCTCCGTGCACAGCCGCCGGCTGGTGACGGAACTGGGCGACGAGCTACCGATCTCCTGGGCGGCCGCGGAGGAGCGGTACGCGGAGAAACTGGCCACCCCGGACACCTCGATCGGCGACCTGATCGGGGACGTCGACCCGGTCAAGGTGGCCGCCGGACGCAGCCTGGGCGACCCGCAGACCGTCCATTACGGGCTGGTCCCCCGCGCCAACCGCGGCATCTTCGTGGTCAACGAACTGCCGGACCTGGCGGAGCGGATCCAGGTCGGTCTGCTCAACGTGCTCGAGGAGCGCGACGTGCAGATCCGCGGCTACGCGCTGCGGCTGCCGCTGGACCTACTGGTGGTGGCCACCGCGAACCCGGAGGACTACACCAACCGCGGTCGGATCATCACCCCGCTCAAGGACCGGTTCGGCGCGGAGATCCGTACGCACTACCCGGTGGAGCTGTCCGACGAGTTGGCGCTGGTGCGCCAGGAGGCGGACTGGACCCTGCTGGAGGCCGACGCCTCCGAGCTGCCCAAACACCTGCTCGAGGTGCTCGTCCGGTTCACCCGCGCGGTACGCAACTCCCCTGTCGTGGACTCCCGGTCCGGCGTCTCGGCGCGGTTCACCATCGCTGCCGCGGAGACCGTCGTCGCCTCGGCGCAGCGCCGGGCTGCGCTCACCGGGGAGACGGCGGTGGCGCGGGTTGCCGACCTGCCCTGCATCGTGCCCACCCTGCGCGGCAAGGTGGAGTTCGAGGCCGGCGAGGAGGGCCGCGAGTTCGACGTGCTGGCCCATCTGCTGCGCAAGGCCATCCACGAGGTGTTCCGTGCCCGGTTGGGCGGGGCGGACCTGGTCGGCTTCATCGAGCGGATCGCCACCGGGGAGCCCGTCGCGTCCGGCGACCTGACCCCGGCCGCGGACCTGTTGGCCGCGTTGGGACCGGTGCCCGGGCTGGGCAAACTGATGAGTCGGTTGGGCATCGGTGAAGCGGAATCGCCCGGGCACGCCGCGGCGGCTGCCGAGTTCGCGCTGGAAGGGCTGTACCTGGGCCGCAAGATCTCCAAGCAGACCGACGCCGGCCGCACCACGTACTCCGCGGCATGAGTCGGTATCGGTACGGGGCCTTCGACGACGGCCCGGATCCGCTGGCCGCGCCCTACGACGTCCGGCATGCGCTGGACGCCCTGGGCGACGGAGTACTGCGCGGGGACCGTCCCGGCGACGCGCTGCGCGATCTGCTGCACCGCGGCACGGAGGGCCGGCGCGGGCTGAACGACCTGCGCCGGCAGGCGTTGCGCCGGGCCAAGCAGCTGCGCAAGCGGGGCCGGGCGGACGGCACACTGGAGGAGGTCCGCCGACTGTTGGACACCGCGATCGGGCAGGAGCGCGCGGCGCTGTTCCCCAACCCGAGCGATGACGCCCGGTTCCGCGAGGCCCGGTTGGACGAGGTGCCGGCGGAGACCGCGCGCGCGGTGGCGGACCTGCGCGAGTACGACTGGCAGTCCCCCGAGGCCGCCGCGACGTACGAGTCGATCCGCGACCTGCTGCGCCGCGAGGTGCTGGACAGCCGGTTCGCAGGCATGAAGCAGGCCCTCGGTCAGGCCACCCCGGAGGACCTGGCCCGGGTGAAGAACATGCTGGCCGACCTCAATGAGATGCTCGCCGCCGACGACCGCGGGGAACTGACGCAGGATCAGTTCGACGAGTTCATGGGGAAGTACGGCGACTTCTTCCCGGACAACCCGGCGAACCTGGCAGAGCTCGTCGACTCGTTGGCCCGACGCATGGCCGCGGCGCAGCGGCTGATGGATTCCCTCACGCCGGAGCAGCGGGCCGAACTGGCGCAGCTCGCCGCCGGGGTGTTCGACGACTTGGGCGTGGCCGCGGAGATGAGCCGGCTGACCGATGCCCTGCGCACCCGGCGACCGGACCTGGACTGGGACGAGGGATCGCGGCTTTCCGGCTCGGAGCCGTTGGGACTGGGCGATGCCACCACCGCGCTGCAGGAACTGGCCGACCTGGAGGAGCTCGCCTCGACGCTCGGGCAGGAGTACCCCGGCGCGGACCTGACCGACGTCGACGACGAAGCGGTGCGCCGGGCGCTGGGCCGGGGCGCGCTGGACGACCTGGACGCGTTGCGCCGCATCCAGCGGGAGCTGACCGAACAGGGCTGGATCGACCGCGTCGGCGGGCGGCTGGAACTGACGCCGAAGGCCATCCGGCGCATCGGGCAGACCGCGCTGCGGCGGGTGTTCGCCTCACTGTCCGCGCAGCGGCCCGGCGGCCACGACATCCACTCCGCGGGTGCCGCCGGCGAGACGACCGGGGCCAGCCGGGCCTGGCAGTTCGGCGACGCGCAACCACTGGACGTCGTCCGCACGCTGACCAATGCAATCCGGCGCGGGGGCGCGACCGAGGACGGCATCACGTTGGACGTGACCGACTTCGAGGTGACCGAGACCGAACGCCGCGGCCGCGCCGCGGTCTCCGTACTCCTCGACTGCTCGTACTCGATGGCGCTGCGCGAGACCTGGGTGCCCGCGAAGACCACGGCGTTGGCGTTGCACGCACTCATCACCGGCATGTACCCGGCCGACGCGGTGCAACTGGTCGCCTTCTCCCGGCACGCCGTCGAGATCACCCCGACCGACCTGGCCACCCTGGAGCCGGACTACGTGCAGGGCACCAACCTGCAGCACGCGCTGCTGCTGGCGGGCAAGTTCCTCGACCGGCACCCTGGCACCGAGCGGATCGTGCTGATCGTCACCGACGGGGAGCCCACCGCGCACCTGATGCGCGACGGTGGGGTGTGGTTCGACTGGCCACCCTCCCGGGAGACACTGACCCTGACCTACGCGCAGGTCGACGCGATGACCCGGCGCAGGGCGCGGCTGTCGGTGTTCTCCTTGGACCCCGACCCGCGGCTGGCCGAGTTCTGCGACGAGGTCGCCCGCCGCAACGGCGGCCAGGTGTTCGCACCGGATCCCGCACGGCTCGGCGACTACGTGGTCAGCGACTACCTACGCCGCCGCAACCGCGGCACCCGCCGGGCAGGCTGACGTGGGCGGCTCGACGAGGTAGGCGTCGCGGGCGCACGCCCGCGGTGGGCCGGAGCAACTGGTGTTCGAGCAGGCTCCGGTCCCGGTGCCCGGGCCCGGCGAGGTCCTGGTGAAGGTGCGGTCAGCCCAACGCCTTCGGGTCCTTCGCGTTGGGGGGCATCGCGAAGACGACCCGCGTGTGCCATCGCCCGCCGTTGTCCTGGACGACCGAACGTGACACCACACACGGCCCGCGCACGGCCGCGCCGGCGCAGTCCGGAAGCACGCCGTCGAAGACCCCGCCGCTTCCGCCGAGGGCGAACCCGGGTCTGGTGTCGAACCGGTACGGCGCTTCCAGGCAGACCTGCTGAGCCGCCGCCGTGGCCGTCGCGTCGGCGCGGGAGGCCGCGCGACGCAGCGTGAAGGTCGCGGTCTTGCGGAAACGACGGCCCGCGGACGGGTCGGTGAAGCCGAACTGGGCCCAGTTCACGAAGGTGCTGCGGTAGCCGGGGCAGGCCGGCCGATCGCCGCCCCCGTCGCGCGTGGCGAACAGCACCGGGGCCCCGCCGGTGTCCGCCTCCACCGCCGAGGCCCCACCGCCCTGCGAGCTGGCCGTCAGGTCGAACAGTGCGTCGGACAGGTCGACGCTCACATGGCACGTACTGGAGCAACGAGTGGTGTCGGACGCCGGGCCGAACAGGTCGGAGTACTGCGGGTCGGTGTTCTGGTTCGGGTCCCCGCTGGCCGGGCCCGGACCGTGGTGACAATCCTGCGCCGGATCGGCACCGCGCACCGCGACGGAGGCCAGCCGCATCTGCTGCCTGACGCCCGGCTCGCTGGGCGGTTCGGAGTTGCGCGGAGCCGGCGGCGGCGGTGGGGAGCACGTGTTGGTGAGTGCCGCGGGCGTGCCGGGTTCGGCTGCGTGGGTTGCGGCCATGGCGGCCGCACCGGTCGCGGTCGCGCCGATTGCAAGCACCAGGGCGGCTCCGCTTCGCAACAGAGGTGAGTCGGCCGCTCGGCTCCGGGTGGACTTCATCGAGGCTCCGCCTTCCCGCGGGCTCCATCGCCCAGTCGGGCGAATCATCCCGGCCGGAGGGTTCGGGTGGACCGAAGGCGCGCCGAGCACCCCGCGCAGGTGCTGCCGCAATCGCCGCGCGGCGAAGGGCGAACGGCGCGCGGCGGGAGGAGACTGGGGCCATGGCCACCAGGACGATCACGCAGATCCACGACGACGTCGACGGCAGCCCGGCGGCCGAGACTGTCGCCTTCGGCCTCGACGGGGTGCAGTACGAGATCGATGTCTCGGAGCGCAACGCCGAGAGACTCCGCAAAACCCTAGCCCGCTACACCGCTGCCGCACGGCGCATCGGCGGGCGCGCGAAAGGCACCGCGAAGGTCGACCGGGAACAGAGCGCGGCGATCCGCGCCTGGGCCAGGACGCACGGCTTGGACGTGAACGAACGCGGACGCATCCCGATCGGGATCGTTGAGCAGTACCACGCCTCGGGACGCTGACCGAGGCCCGCAGCGACTGACTGATCGTCAGATGTGCGGGTGGCTCAGGTGGCGGTGCGAGCCGAGTACGTGACGACGGCCGCCTCGATCGCCTTGGCGATTGCCTTGGCGGTCTCGGCGTCGACGACGAGTCGGGCCACGTTGCAACCGCTCTCGAGCAGAGCGAAGGCATCCGCCGGACGGAAGGCGCTCTCCTGCACGGCCTCGATGACGATGCTCGCCCGGCCTACCTCGTCGGTCATGACCGAGACGGAGATGGACTCCTCGAAGTCGATGGCGCACCGGATCGTGGTCTCGGCGACGACAGGGCTGCGATCGGTCATGCATGTGAGGTTAGGCAGCCCGAGTCGGGTTCACGCCGGATGCGCGGAAGATCAACCGTTCGTCCGACCCGTCCCTCAATCGACCGGACGAGCAAGTACGGTCAGGGCAGAGATCGGGCGCAACCCCTGGTGGCACGGGAAGGCAGGCCGGTATGCAGTCGGCGCCCGGCACACCGGACGGGTCGGGCCCGAGCCGTTCGGTCGTGATCCTCGGCCCGCTCTGCCGTCGCATCAACGGCACCGTTCTGCGCCTGGCCGGCCGCGCCGGACGACGGACCGCTTCCTGACCCGACGTCAGATCCTGCTGCGCCACGTCGGTAGCGCTCGTAGATCTGCAGTACGGTCGCGGCAGCACCCCGGCCGGTCCGGCGGCGGGAGATGAGGGGTGGGCGTTGCGCAGGCTCCAGTTCATGCCGAGCAGCAGGCCCGGTCGGGTAGCCGTGGTCGCCTGCCTCGCCGGCCTGGTCGCGCTGCTTGCGGGCCTGCTCGCTCGCGGCGGCGACGCGCCCGACGTCGCCGGCAAGCCACTGCGGACCTTCACGGCCCCGGGTCTGCGCATCGGCCTGCCGTGCACCCCGAAGAAGATCAGCCAGACGGTGAACACACCGAAGGGTCCGCTGACCTTGGACGACTACGTCTGCGCCGGCGGGACGGACGGCTACAGCCTCAGCACCACCACCACACCCGCGCTGGCGGGCAGGACGATCGACCCGAACGCGACCGCGAGCGGTGCCGCGGCAAACCTCGCCGGCACGGCCCACGACGTGCGGGCCACCATCTACCAGGGGCATCAGGCAGTCGACTTCCGCGTCCCCGACGCGACGTCGGACTCCGTGAAGGTCACGGTGTTCGCCAGAGCCGTCTACGTCGGCTCGGCCGTGTACTTCCTCGAGTACCTCAAGAAGGGCAACAACATTCCCGTCCCGCCGGCCGCATACCTGGACTTCCTGAATTCGCTCCGGTTCGACTGACCCGACCGACCAGCCGCCGGCCAATATCCTGAGGACGCGTCAGTTGTTGTCGAACTCGCACACCACGACGGGGATGTCGCGGTCCGTGAAAGTCTGGTACTGCGCGTAGCCCCGGTAGACCTGCACGATCCGCGGCCACAGTTCGGCCTTCTCCTGCGGGTCGGCCGTGCGCGCCCTGGCCTTCCTTGTGCTGCCGGCGATCGTTATCTCGACCGCGGGTTGCGCCGCCAGGTTCAGGTACCAGTCCGGATGCCGGTCGTGGCCGCCCTTGGAGGCCACCACCACGACCCGGCCGGGTTCGGCGATCGGCGCGGTAAGCATCGTCGAGTGGCGCTTGCCCGATCGCCGGCCGGTCGTGTGCAGTTCGAGGGTCTGCATGCGGCCCAGTCGTTTCGGGAACCGCCCACCGGTCGCTGCCAGC
Organism: Sporichthyaceae bacterium; assembly: GCA_036269075.1. Taxonomy (NCBI): domain Bacteria; kingdom Bacillati; phylum Actinomycetota; class Actinomycetes; order Sporichthyales; family Sporichthyaceae; species Sporichthyaceae bacterium. The sequence continues at coordinate 54,047 of DATASX010000085.1, read as the reverse complement.
AATGTCCGGTGGCCGTGTTCCAGGACCCAGGCCCCGACCTCGGCCACCTTGTTGTTCCGCAAGAACATGTCGCAGCCTCCCGGTCATTCCATCTGGGCCGATCCTCGCACCTCGCCCACCGCCGGACGGTTCACCCGGCAGGCCGAATCCGAACCGCTTCCCGACGTGTTCAATGAAAGCGCCCGTGGGCTCGGAGCAGGAAGCACCGACCGTCCCGGCACGAACGTCAGGAGGACTCATGCACACCCGACTTGCACGGCGGTTGTCGGTGGTGGCGGTGCTGATCGCCGGGCCCACCCTTGCCGGCGCCTGCGCCGGCGCGGCCCAGGCCGCGACCGCCTCCGCCACGATGGGCACCTGGCAAGGGCATCACCACTGGCACGAGAACTGCAACAACGATCCGGACTCCGAGATGGCCATGGACCCGTACGTCTGCCCGCCGAGCCACAACTGGGGTGACCACTACGAGGAGCACGCCTACCCGGGCGACTACTACGGCTACGGATACGGCCCGCGCTACTGAACCCGAAGGATCCGTGCCTGCGGTCACCTGCTGGATCCCCCTGACGCACGCCAGGCAGCTGCCGGCGGCGCCCCGTCACCCCTGACGGGTGAACCGCGCTCGTGCCTAAGTCCGCGACATCACCGGGCGCGGGTGGGTCGGTGCCATCCGGCCGCCGGCGTGCTAGCCTCTTCGGCAGGTTGCAGCCCAGTAGTTCCTCGTACTCTGTTTTCGCAGACGCCCGCGGACAACGCCCGCCGGGCGTCTCCGTGTCTCCGGGCCCCCGAGGATGAAGTTGCGACCGAGGTCGCGTGGGCGGCCGCCGACAGGTACGAAAGGCATGACGAGCATGGCAACTGGCATCGTGAAGTGGTTCAACGCCGAGAAGGGCTTCGGGTTCATCGCGCAGGACGGCGGCGGTCCGGACGTGTTCGTCCACTACTCCGCCATCGACTCCAGCGGCTACCGGTCCCTCGAGGACAACCAGAAGGTCGAGTTCGACATCACCCAGGGCCAGAAGGGCCCGCAGGCCGAGCACGTTCGGCCCGTCTGACCCTCGCCCGGACGCGCCTGTCGCGCCCCACGCCGCGGTTCACCGAGGCAGTCTCAAGCCGACCGGCCCGACTCCTGCACTGGCGGGCCGGTCGGTTTCATGCCCTGCGGGCGTCCTCGGGGTTCTGGAAAAATCCGATGGCATGACCACCGTCTACGAGGCCGCCGGCGGCGCTGAAGGCATGCACCGACTGGCTGCGGCCTGGCATGCCCGGGTCCTGGCCGACGATGTCGTCGAGCACGCGTTCAGCCACGGCTACCACCCGCAGCACACGGAGCGGTTGGCTGCCTACTGGACCGAGGCCCTCGGCGGGCCGCCCGCCTACAGCACCGCCCACGGCGACGAAACCGCAGTCGTGCGCATGCACAGTGGCAACGGCCCCCACGAGGAGATGAACACCCGCGCGAGCGCCTGCTTCGATCAGGCGCTCGTCGACACCGGCCTGGCCGAGGACGACCGACTGCGCACCGTGCTGCACGAGTACTTCACCTGGGCGACCACGACCACGATGTACCGGTACCACCGCAGCGCGCACGAGGTGCCGACCGGTCTGCGCATCCCCCGCTGGTCCTGGGAAGGCCTGGTCGCCGAGGCCTGACGGCCCCCCGCGGGGAGTGCGCCAACTGCTGATGCCGTCGGATCAGGACAAGTTCTCCAACAGCAGAGCGAGGCCGGCCGCGGCGAACAACTCCATGTTGCGTTCGCGGTCGGCCGACCCGGTCAGCAGATTCCGGGCTTCGGTTCGGCCGTCCGGGCCGTGGACGGCGACCCAGGCGTGGCCGGCCGGGTCGCCGTACGGGTTCCCGGCCGGCCCGGACGCGCCGGTCTCGCTGATGCCCCAGTCCGCGTCCAGTTTCGCGGCGGCCGAGTCCGCCAGCCAACGGGCGAAGGGCTCGCTGGCTCCCCGGGTGCCGGCATCCGGCGGCCGCGCACCGGCCAGCAGTTCGTTCGCCCCCTCGACGGTGTAGATCACCAAGCCGCCCCGGTAGTAAGCCGAGGCCCCGGCGACCGTGAGCAACGCGGCCGAGATCAGTCCACCGGCCGCGGATTCCGCGACCGCGAGCGTCTGGCCGCGGGACTTCAACCGCGCCGCGATCGCCGCGGCCGGCTCTGTCAACTCGGCAGGCAACATGTAATTCCCGATGGGCTGTACCGGTTGATAGAGCTAGGTCGACTACCGGATCATCCGAACGTACACGCAACCCGAAGCGGGTAGGACGCGTATATCAGCGACAAGTCTGAAAACTGGCTGCAGGATCGGGGACCGGGATGATCGTCGGACGTCGCTCGCCGGTCGAGCCGGATGTGCTGCATGCGCTGAAAGCCGTCGGTGGCCTCTGGCCGGCCGAAGTCCGCGGCCTGCCGTACGCCCGGGTGCTGCTGGACGTGCTTGGGCTGATCGGCGGCATCGTCGGAACCATCGCGCTCGCGGCCGCGGTGCCGAGCACCGCCGGGGACCGCACCTCGTTGGTCATCGTCCTGATCTTCACGGCTCTGGTGTCAGTTCTCGGGGTGGTCGATCTGGTCGCACTCCTGCGGCCGCGTCGGCCGCAACCCGCTCCCGCGCAACGCCTGTACGTCGTCCGCTGAGGACGGTCCGCCCTGCGGGTGCTGGGTCGGCAGGGCGGCTGCCGCGAGCGCCGAGGCTGCGACGACGGCTGCGCTGAGCGCGAGGGCCGGGCGGTAGCCGCCGTGCAGCAGCGGTGCCACGGTCACCGGACCCAGGATCTGCCCGACGCTGTAACCGGTCGTCAGGAACGCGACCGCGCCCGTCGTGCCCAGGTGGTTCCCGATCGCCAGTGTCGTCACGACGATCCCGAGGAAGGTCCCCCCGTACAGGGCCGCGGAGATCAGGGCCGCCGGGGCGCCGTCGAACAGCACCGGCAGCAGGACCGCGACCACCTGCAGCGCCAGCGCCGCCACCAGCAACGACGGCCGCGACCAGCGCCGAGCCAGCCCCGCCCACAGCACGGCCGAGGGAATAGCCGCGATCCCCACGACCACCCACGCGCCGGTGCCCACCCAAGCCGCTGCGTGCTGGTCGACCGCGGCCACCAGGAACGTGCCGGCGACGATGTACCCGAACCCCTCCAGCGAGTAACTCGTGACCAGGACGGCGAAACCACGCCCCGGCCGCCCCGCAGCGTCGGGCGAAGCCGCAGGCGCGGGCGCACCGGGCATCGGCAGCGTCCACGCCAGGGCTGCGCCGAGGAGGACGAGGACCGCGGAGCACCACCACGCCTCTTGCCAGTTGCCGTTCTCCCGCAGAACCAGCAGGAGCACCCCGGACAGAGCGATTCCTGCCCCCACCCCGCCGAACCCCCAGCCGACCAGGTGGTGCCGGTGCTCGCGCAGGCCCGCCAGCAACGCGCCGGCGGCGCTGATGAACACCAGCCCGCTGGTCACCCCGGCCACGCACCGCAACTCCGCCCAGACCGGCACGCTGGTCGAGGTCGGCATGAGTGCCAGCGACCCCGCCAGCACCAGCATCGAGGCCCGGAAGGCCGCCACGGATCGGGTCAGCCGCGGCACCAGGATCATGATCACCGCACCGACGAGGTAGCCGACGTAGTTCGCCGTCGCCAGGTCCGCACCGGCCTGCCGGGACAGGCCCGCCTGCTCGTGCATCAACGGCAGGATCGGGGTGTACACGAACCTGCCCACGCCCATCGCCGCAGCCAACGCCGCCCACCCCTGCCCGACCAGCACCCACGGCCGGCCGGTTCTCACCCTCGACCCCCGTTCCGGCACGGCTACCTGGGCCAGGCCGCGCACTGCGACCTCGTCGAGCAAACTGACGTAGCGTCAGGAATCAGTAGGGCCGGGCAAAGCACGAGATCCGGTCGTGCATCCCGATGCCCGGGCGGAAGACGCCGACCTGCGCGGAGCGCCGGCCGATCCAGCCCAGCCAGCCGAGGGAAGCCACCATTGCCAGGAACAGTCCCATTCCCGGGGACACGCCGAACAGGCCGCCGAAACCCGAGGATGTCCGTTCGACGCGGATGAAGTCGTGCCCGACGCAGTAGACCGCGATCACCGCGCAGACCAGGTCCGTGACGCGCGCCCACACGGTCGCCGGAGCCGTGGTGAGCACCAGGCCGATCACGCCGAGGGCCAACGCGGCCTTGCCGTTCTCCGTCGACGTCCCGGAGACGCCGATCGGGCCGGCGGTGAACCAGGTGAACGTCGGCGCGATGAAGAGAACGGCCAGCAGGATGCGCTTGACATTGAGCGGCGTGAACGTCTCCACGAAACCGATCCTCGATGACAACGGGGCGCTGGGCAAGTGACGGCGCCCCGCAGGAGCCGCTCGAGCCACGAATTGTCGGCACCCGCCGGCAGGATTCGCCCTGTGGAGTGCCTGACCGACCCGACCGCCGTGGGCGACGGATGACGAGCAGTGCACCCGTCCGGGTGCGGGAGCGCATGTTCTGGTGCCGAGCGGACGCGCTGGCCGTCTGGGTGGCCCACGTCGTGGAGGAGATCCGCGGCGTCGGCGCCGCGCCGGAGTGGCTGCAGGCCCTTGAGCAGGACTGGTCCGTCGCGGCCGGATTCCCCGACTTCGGCCTGCACTGGGATCCGGAGAGCAACCACGACCTGACCGTCATGGCAGGTGTCTGCAGCGCAGCCTTGCTGCGGGCCAGCGCCGCCGGCGACCTCACCGCGGAACGGCTGTGCCGCTGGGAGATCCTCGACGGCATGACCGTGGCGGGAGGCAACGACGGTCACCCGGTCGAGGTGGACCGGGTCCTCGAGGTCGGCGCGGCGTTCCGAGGTCTGGTCGACGGAACCTTCCCCGCGGACCCACCCGAGCGGCACTGGTTCCTCGGCACGGGCGAAGGACCGCAGCCCACCGACCGGTGAGAAATGCACACGACTCCTGGCCGTGTGTCCCGCTCGAGCTGACCGTTCGACCGATGTGCGAACAGTTGCGGAGGTTGTTCAGTCGAATGGAACCGAACATTCGTCCTCCGGAGTACCGATGGCCAAGCTCACCGCTCACTTCTCGCCGTTGGAGAACGAGACTCTGCTGGCGACCGTCGAGGTCGGCGACGTCCGTTTTCGCACAGACGCGGGGAAAGCCAGACAGACCGCTTACGACGGCACGGCCTACTTGTTCGTCACCGACCAGCGGGTGTTGATCCGTGGCAAGACCGGACTGTTCAAGGTGCGCGAGAAGACGATCCCGGTCGGTTCGATCACCCAGGTCGGTGAGTACAAGGCCGGTGTCGACCAGCGCGTGCTCATCTACCACGTCCACGGCCGGGTCCAACTGCTCGTCCACGGCAGTCAGGAAGCGCTGATCGCCTCGGTGCGACAGGCGATGTTCGTCTGACCGTCCGGCGTTGTGAACGCCTAATTCTTCGGCCTCTAATTCTTCGGTGTCGACAGCGGACTTCGCGCAGGTTCGCGGCGCAGCCCCAGAACAAACATCGGCGTGGCGACCGCGGCGACGGCCGCCGCGATCACGAGCGCCACCCGGTAGGCGTGGGTGAGCTGCGCACTGCCGTGCGCGGCGGCCAACCCGGACACGACCGGGACAACAGCCAGGCCGGTGAGGCTCGCCGTCCGTGCGATGCCGTTGTTCAGACCCGATGCCACTCCGGCGCGCTCGGCACCGGCGGCCGCCATCACACCTGCGGTGAGCGGCGCGACGAACGTCGTCAGGCCCAGACCCAGCAGGATTGCACCCGGCGCCACGTCGGTGCTCCAGGTCGGGTGGGTGCCGACCCGAGTCAGTAGCAGCAGCCCACCGGCCGCCGCCAACGGGCCCAATGCCAGCTGCCACCGGAGTCCGACCTGTTCGGCCAGCGAGCCGGAACGCCCCGAGAACAACAGCATCAGCACGGTCACCGGCAGCAGTGCCAGGCCTGCCCGCAGCGCGCTCCACCCGGCGGCGGCCTGCAGTTGGTAGGCGACGAGGAAGAACGTCAGGCCTATCGAGGTGTACAGGAAGAACGTGCCGATGTTGAGCACCGTGAAATCACGGTCGGCGAACATCGCCGGCGGGACCAGTGGGTCGCCGGCCCGTCGCACATGCCGCACGAACGCCGCGCTCGCGGCCAGCCCGACGCCGGCCGCCGACAGCACCCCTCCATCGAGCCACCCGCGCGGTCCTGCCTCGGTCAGCGCCCACGTCGCCGTGGCCAGTGCGACGACGGCCCAGCCGGTCCCCCGCAGATCGACCGGTCGACCGCCCTGCTGGTCCCGGGTCTCCGGGATCGCCGCGTGGGCACCCACCACGACGAAGCCGGCCACCGGGATGTTCAGCAGGAAAGCCCAGCGCCAGCCCGGCCCGTCCACGATCAGCCCGCCGAGCAGCGGACCCAGGGCTCCGGCCACCCCACTGAGCCCGGACCACGCTCCGACCGCCGTGGCCCGATCGGCGGGACGGAAAATGGACTGGATGATCGCCAGGCTGCCCGGCGTCAACAACGCGCCACCGATGCCCTGCAGGACCCGGGCCGTGATCAGCCAACCCACGGAGGGAGCAAGCCCGCACAGTGCCGAGGCTCCCGCGAACGCGATGGCACCCACCACGAACACCCGGCGACGACCGAACCGATCGCCCAGCGCGCCGCCCAGCAGGATCAACGAGGCCAGGGCGAGCAGGTATCCGGTGAGCACCCACTGCAGCGCGCTGACGTCGGCGTGCAGGTCCTGACCGATGTGCGGGACGGCAACGTTGACGACGGTGGCGTCAAGGGACGCCATGCCACTGGCAGCGACCGTGGCCGCCAGCGCGAGACGGCCGCGCGCCGAGTGCAGCACGAGCCCGGCCGCTGCGTCACCGAAAGCTGCCGCCGGGCGCGAGCACATGCGCTGAGACTGTCACAGCAGGGGGCCGATCGTTCGCGCGTGGCGGCCTGTTCGCCGCAGGCCGACCGAGTTGACGAATCGTCAGATGTGCAGACGTCGGCCACGACCACCGCACTCCGAACAGGGTAGAACCGACCGTTCGCGGGTATTGACTATCGGTGACTGGCCTTTCACAAGAGGTCGGACCGATGCCGACCGACCTCGGCGGGAGCTTTCAGGAGGAATCATGTCGACCCGAATTGCACAGCGGATGTTGACGGCGGCCTTGCTGGTCGCCGGTGCCACTGCGGTGGGCACCGGAGCAGCCCATGCAGGCGTGGCGAACCTTTCGGCCGACGGGGCGTCTTCGAGCGCCGGGTACGCACCTGCGTACCACCATCACCACTGGGCCCCGAACTGCAACAACGACCCGGACTCCGAATACGCGATGGACCGCGACGTCTGCCCGCCCAGCCACAACGCCGGCGACCACTACGCGGAAGAGGGCTACCCGGGCGACTACGGGTACGGCTACCCCGGTTACTGAGACCGCGGAAACAACCGGACAAAGCGTGTAACGCTGCCGGCGAATTGCACGATGTCAAGGTGTGTCCACCAGTAATTCTGCGCGCGGCAGCATAAGGCAGTCGTGCACGATCAGCAGACCCGCAATTCCCTGACACAGCTGGGATCCCGCCCCTGCAATCGCCGGATCCCGTTACCCCGCATTGCGTGGGGCAAACCTTGCTCGGCTCGCGAATTCCCCGAATTCGCGGACGGGCCGACGACTGCCTGGACTGCCCGGCCGATGCTGCGAATGTGGCCGGGCGATCTCGGCGCACCGATGACGCTGAAGGAGCACAAATGATGAGAAACCACCGGATCCTGGCGGCCGCGGCCACCCTGGCCTTCGGAACCCTGCTGAGCGGTACGGCGCACGCCGCGGGCCCCATCGACACCCCCTGCTCGGTCCCGGGCGCGCCCGCCGTTCCCAGCGCCCCGCCGGTTCCGAAGGCACCCGGCGCACCTTCGGTACCGAGCGCCCCGAGTGTGCCCAAGCCCAAGACACCCAAGGTGCCCAAGGCTCCGGATGCCCCCGGCGTGCCGTCCGCACCCGGAGCGGGTGGAAAGAGTTGCCCCACCGGGTGATCCAACTCGCGGGCACCGGGTCGGCGACGCATCGGTCGCCGACCCGGCTACCGGCGGTCGCGCCTAAGCGCCACGACGTCCCCTCGAGATGATCCGCGACAGCGTGCGAAGCTGACGGCCCGTCACTCGAGCCACGTGGAGCTGTCATGACTGACTCGCCGGGCGTCATCCAGGGCGCCGAAGGGATCGACACCACCGTCTCGGCGGGCACGGTGGCGCAGACGCTCGACCGCTTGCTGGCCCTGTTGGCGGTGAAGGGCCTGAAGGTCTTCGCCGTGATCGATCACAGCGGCGAGGCCGCCGCGGTCGGTCTGACACTGCGCGACACGAAGGTCGTCGTGTTCGGGAGTCCCAAGGCCGGGACGCCGGTCATGGCCGCGGCGCCGTTGAGCGCGCTCGACCTGCCGCTGCGGGTGCTGATCCTCGACGACGCCGGGACCACCGTGCTGGCCTGGACCAGACCGACGGCCCTGGGCGCCCGGCACCATCTGGCACCGGAACTCGTCGAACGCATTGCAGGCATCGAGGATCTGGTCCGCGCGGTCGCGGCAGGCTGATCTGCCTGGCACGTCGAGCGGTCGCGGTCAGTCGCCGTCGCCGCTGCGGCCCGCGCGGACCAGGGCAGCCGTCGGCAGCACCGTCGCCAGGAGCACACCGAACACGAGTGCTTTGCTCGCGATCCCCAGCCCGTCCAGCAGGAGCGCGGCGAGTACTACCACCGCCGACGGGATCACCACCAACAGCACCGGCACGTTCTTGACCCGACGCGACACGCGCACTCCCGACCCGCCCTGCTCCATGCCGACCATGCCCCCAACGATTCCCCGCCCCACGGATTCCCCGCCCGCAACGAGCATCCCAGCGATCCGGCTCGGCACGCCAAGCACCAGGCCCGACGGCGGCCCTGCGGAGCCGTCGCGGGCACCGGCGCGCGAGCCCGACCCCCGGCCGACCAGGCAGTTGACCGACACCGGACGATCATCGGAACTGACGCATTGTCAGAATGGAGACGGTCCGCCCCGGCGTGTCGAGCGTTTGTGTCGCACCCGCACGGGCGCCCACGAGGCGCTGAACGACGCGCCACCGGCAATTTCCGACCTGCCTGCACCGGCGGAGGCTCGCCGACCGGCAAGATGTTTTCATGATCATCAGGTGCGTTGCGGCCCTTCTCGCCTGCGGGGGCCTGTCCACTGCCGCGGTCGCGGCGGACCACTCCGACGCACAGCGGGAGCTGATCGCCCTGGGCGTTGAGTACCAGGCGTTCGACGTGCCCACTTCGCACGGGGTCGCGCACGTCCACGTCGTGACCGTCGACCTGCGGCAGCCCGGGGTACGAGCCGGCCTGCTGTACCCGGGGGCGGTCAGCGCCCGGCAACCGGTCGCCCAGATGGCCGACGCACAGGACGCCGTGGCCGCGATCAACGGCGACTTCTTCGACATCAGCGACGACCAGCACCCCGGCGTCCCGGCAACTGGGTCCGCCTCCGGACCGGCGATGATGGACGGGATCGCGCTGAAGGCCGCGGTCCCCCCGGGCCAGCGGTACGGCTGGACGCCGCCGCCGGGCGACACCGCGGAGGTGATCGGTGTCGGCGTCGACGGCCGGGCCCGGACCGCTGCGCTGACCCTGCACGGTCACATCCGCACTCCCCTGGGCACACTGCCGGTGGCCGGCCTGAACCAGTACGCGTTGCCGCAGAACTCGATCGGCGTGTTCACCCCGCAGTGGGGCACGGCTTCCCGGGCGCGAGCGGCCTGCGGGCACGACGACGACCGGTCCGGGCCATGCACCCACAACACCCGGGAAGTGACCGTCCACAACGGCCTGGTCGCGGAAGTTTCGGACACCCTCATGGCCAGTTCGATCCCATCCGGGACCCTCGATCTGGTGGGCCGGGGAGCGGGCGCCGACCGGTTGCGCAAGCTGCGGGTCGGCACGCCGGTGGCGGTCGCCTACTGGCTGGCCTCGACCAGTCGGGTGCCGTTCACGTTCGCCGTGGGCGCACACCGACTGCTGCGCGACCACCGACCGCTGCCCGGCCTCGACGCGGACCAGGCCGAACCCCGCAGTGCGGTCGGGATCGCCGACGACGGACGCGTGCTGCGCCTGGTCTCCACGGACGGTCGCGAGGAGGACTCCACCGGCCTCACCCCGCAGGAACTCGCCGAGGTCCTCGAACGCCTGCATTGCGACCAAGGCGTCTACCTGGACGGCGGTGGCTCCGCCACGCTGGTCGCCCGGGATCCCGCCACCGGCCACGACACCGTCCGCAACAGCGTGGAGGACGGCCACCAACGGTCGGTTCCCAACGGGATCGCGATCTATGCCGTGCCGTTCCGTTCACCCGACCTGCCGCTGCTGCCGCCGTTGCCCCCGATCCTGGATTCGACGACCCGCTGACGTTCCGCCGGAACCGGGTCTCTCACCCGGGATGCTGCCCCGCGCGTCGGTTGTTGTGCCCGACGACGAGTGAGGGAGGCGACCGTGGTCATTCAGATGCGGTCGGACGAGAACGGCGACTGCGTCGAGGCCCTTACCGCGCCGTGCGCGGAGTTCGAACTGGAGGACGGCAGGAGCCTGTGGGTCCGCCCGGTCCGGCCCGACGACAAGGCCCGGATCCGGGAGGGTTTCGGTCGGATGTCGCCGCGCAATCGCCACCTGCGGTTCTTCTCCGGGATCCCCGAACTCACGACCCAGATGCTGATCGCGATGACCGAGGTCGACGGCGTCGACCGCTTCGCCTGGATCGCGCTGACCCGGGAGGACGAGCACGACGTCCTGGTCGGCGTCGCACGCTACGTGCGCCTGGACGACCCGCTGGTCGCCGAGGTCGCGCTGACCGTCGTGGACCCCTACCAGGGCCACGGGATCGGCCGTCTGCTGCTCGACGCACTGGTGCTCGAGGCCCTGCGGGCAGGCGTCACCCGCTTCGAGGGCCAGGTGCTCACCGACAACCTCACCATGCGCGCCGTGCTCACCGACGTGGGTGCCCGGATGCGCTTCGACGAACCGGCCACCCTGCATCTGGAGATCGACCTGCCGGCGCGGGAGCAGACGCTGCGCACAACTCCGATGTACGCCCGGCTGCGGCGGATCACGGCCGACCCGTAATCTGCGACCGACAAGACGGGAGTGCATCGAGTTGCAACCGGCGCAGATCTACACCGCGGTCACGGTCCGGCTGCTCGACCTCGCCCCCAGACTGACCCCGGAACAGCGGGCGATCGTCCCGGCGCCGACGCCGGACTGGACGGTGGTCGACACCTATCGACACCTGGTCGGGGCGACTGCCGACACCCTCCTGGGGCGGGTCGAAGGCCGCGGCAGCCCGGAGTGGACGGACGCGCAGTTGAAGGCGCGCGCCACTCTTCGGCTGCACGAGATCTGCGCCGAGTGGTCCGGGCTGCTGCCGCCGATGGCCGCGCTCCTCGCGGCCGACCCGGGGCTGTTCCGGCTCGAGCTCGGCTACTGGACGCACGAGCAGGACATCCGCGCGGCCGTCGGGCTGCCCGTGCTGCGCGAGGATCCGCACCTGGTCGCGATGACCGCGGCCCTGCTGAGCTCTCGTGTCGAGCCCTACGAGCAGGCCGGGGTGCCCGCGCTGCGGTTGGTCGCGACCGACGCCCCCGTGGACGTCGTGCTCGGCGCCGGCGGGCCCGCGCTGACGCTGCGGGCCGAGGCCTTCGAGTTGCTGCGCACCGTCACCTCCCGACGCAGCCTGCGGCAGTGTCTGGCGGCACAGTGGTCCGGTGGCGACGATGCCGTGCGCACGGCGGCGCTGGAGGCGCTCGCGCTGTTCCCGCTGCCGACCGAGGACGTCCGGGAAGCCTGACCATGTGCCGACTGACCGGTGATGTGGTGTGACGTACGCCACTCGCGGAGTTACAGTGTGTCAGTCCGGTGGCGCCCGCCTCCGTGGCGCGCAGGAGGGCCCGTGACCGATTACATGGTCAGGAAGGCACCGCTGTTCTCGGGGCTCGACGACGAGGCGGCCGCCGACCTCGAGGAGTCGATGCGCCGGGTGGACCTCAAACGCGGCCAGGTGTTGTTCCACGAAGGCGACCAGAGCGATCGGATGTATGTGATCGCCGAGGGGAAGATCAAGATCGGTCGGGCGGCCCCCGACGGACGATCTACCCTGCTGAAACTGCTCGGTCCCGGCGAGGAGTTCGGCGAGCTGTCGTTGTTCGACCCCGACTGTCGCTCCGGCACGGCCACCGCCGTCACCGAGGCCCGACTGTACGCGTTGAGCAACCACGACCTGCGGCCCTGGCTGGAAAGTCGCCCGGAGGTGGCGCTGGCGTTGTTGCGCCAGCTCTCGCACCGGATGCGCCAGAGCCGGGAGGTCGTCGCCGACCTGGTCTTCTCCGACGTCCCCGCCCGCGTGGCCAAGACCCTGCTGGAGCTCTCGACCCGCTTCGGGACCCCCAAGGACGAGGGCGTCCACGTCTGGCACGACCTCACCCAGGAGGAGTTGGCGCAACTCGTCGGCGCATCCCGGGAGACCGTGAACAAGGCGCTGGCCGACTTCGGCAACCGCGGCTGGCTGCGCCTCGAACCCCGCGCGGTGGTGTTGCTCGACATCGACCGTCTCAAGCAGCGCTCCCACTGACCTGACGAGACGTCAGCTGTCTTTCCGGGCCGGCTTTTGCGCTTCCACGGCCAGGACCAGCAACGCCATCAGCCGGTCGGCTTCGGAGTCCGGATCGCCGGTCAGCCCGGTGTGCACCGGCCCGGGTTGCACGACGGTGCTGCGCGGCGCGGTCAGCCACCGGAAGCGGCGCAGCAGGTCCTCCTCGCCGGCCGGTCCCTCCCCGGCGCAGATGCGCGCCGCCGCCGCCAACCCGCGCAGCACCGCTTCCGGGTCGGCAAACGGGTCGAGGGCCCGCAGTCGGTCCACGTCCAGATGCACCCGGGCCCCGAGGTAGTCCAATCCCTTGCAGTACAGCAGAAGTCCCGCGTTCATCCGCTCCCCACGTTCCACCCGCGGCACCACCTGCAGGGCGGCGTACTCGAACACGTGCCGCCGCGGCGCGTTCACGGCCTGCCCCGCTTCAGCCAGGCCGGGCGGGCCCGGGCGGCCTCGGTCGTGGTGTCCGGGACCGGCGCCCGGGCCGCCCAGGCGGCCAACGGGGGCAACCATTCGGCCTGTGCCGCCAGCCGTGCCTTCAGCCGGGCGACGTACGCCTCCCGCACCGCTTGCGGGGAGTCGAAGCCGGGCTCGTCGGACAGCCACTCGTCGGGGACGTCGGCGACCGCGCCGCTCAGCGCGTCGTCGGTGACCAGCGGAGCCAGCGCCGCCGCGGCCGCCGGCACGTCGGGCCCGAAGCGGATCAGTGCGTGCTGCTCCGCGTCGTAGGGCCGGGCGATCGAGGCCTGCGACCGGTTCCAGTCATGGTGGAAGACCAATGCGGCGCCGTGGTCGATCAGCACCAGCCGCCCGTGCCAGTGCAGCATGTTCGGGTTGCGCCAGGACCGGTCGACGTTCTGCGTCAGGGCGTCGAACCACAGCACCCGCCCGGACAACGTCGGGTCGCCCTCGAACACGGCCGGGTCGAAGTCCAGGGAGCCGGGCAGGAAGTCGATGCCCAGGTTGTGGCCCGCGCTACGGCGCAGCAGGTCCTGGACCTCCTCGTCGGGCTCCGCGGGAGCCAGCAACGGGTCCAGGTCGACGATCGCGAGGTCGGGCACCGGCAGCCCCAGTGCCCGGGCGAGGCGGGCGCAGATCACCTCGGCGATCAGCGCCTTGCGGCCCTGCCCGGCCCCACGGAACTTCACGACGTAGATGCCCAGGTCGTCGGTCTCCATCAGCCCGGGCAGCGAACCGCCCTCCCGCAACGGCGTGATGTATCGGGTGGCCGTCAGCACGGGAAGCACGGTGCGCAAGCGTAGTGCCTGGGCAGTTCGTTCCTGACGTGCCGTCAGACCCGAGCCACGACGAACAACCGCCGGAAGGGCATCGGGGTTGCTCCGGCACGGTCTGCCGGGTAGGCCTCGCGCAACATTGCGCGGTAGGTCTCGAGGAACTCCTGCGCGGCGGCCGGATCGGCCTCCAACGCCGTCAGCACCGGTCGCAGGCCGGTACCGCTCATCCACGCCAGCACCGGGTCCGGGCCGGTCAACCGATGTAGGTAGGTGGTCGTCCAAGCCTCCACGTCGGCGCCGGCCGCCAGCAAGCTGTCCGCGTAGACCGGCAACGAGTGCACCCGGTCGCTGCGCCGCTCAACCCGCCCGTCGAGCAGGCCGCTCCACGGGGCCGTCGCGCACAATCGCGCGAGGAGCAGGTGGGCCGGCTCGTCGAAGTTGTCCGGGACGCTGAAGGCCAGGCGCCCGCCCGGGGCCAGGGCCTGGACCCACCCGCCGAACAACTCCAGATGCCCCGGAACCCACTGCAGCAAGGCGTTGGAGAACAGCACGTCCACCGAGGTCCCGCTGCGCCAGGAAGCGGCGTCGCCGAGTTCATAGCGCGGCTCACCGGACCCGGGCGGCGCCGGTTCGCGCAGCGCGGCCTCGACCATCCGCGCCGAGGAGTCGACGCCGAGCACGCCGGCCTGCGGCCAACGCCGGCACAGCAGCCGGGTGGACGTGCCGGTACCGCACCCCAGGTCGACCACCCGGGTCGGTGCCACGACGTCCACCCGGGACAGCAGATCCTGAACCGGACGGGTGCGCTCGGACTCGAACTGCAGATAGACCTGCGGATCCCACACGGCTGCCTCCGCGACGAAGGTATCTTGACATCAAGATATACCGGTCCCGGTCAGACACCCTCGAGCGGGAGCCGCACGGTGAAGGTCGTGCATCCCGGCCGGCTCTGCAACTCCACGTGGCCCTGGTGGGCGGCGACGATGGCCGAGACGATCGACAGGCCGAGCCCGGTGCTGCCGGCGGCCCGGCTGCGGGAGGCATCGCCACGGGCGAAACGCTCGAACACCTCCGGCTGGAGTTGCTCGGGGATGCCCGGGCCGTCGTCGGTCACGATCAGCACGGCCTGGTTGCCGGCGCGGTGCAGCCCGGCGACCACTCGCGTCCCGGGCGGGGTGTGGGTGCGGGCGTTGGCGAGCAGATTCACCACCACCTGGGTCAGCCGGGCCTCCTCACCCAGCACGGTCACCATCGGGTCGTCGGGCAGTTCCAGGCGCCAGTCATGATCCGGGCCTGCGGCGTGCGCGTCGGAGATCGCGCCCATCAGCACACCGGTCAGGTCGACCGGTTCGCGGTCCAGCGGCCGACCGGAGTCCAGGCTGGCCAGCAGCAGCAGGTCCTCGACCAGTCCGGTCATCCGCACGGCCTGGGACTGAACGCGGTCGATGGCGTAGGAGACGTCGCCGGGCACCGGCTCCGGGCTGCGGCGGGTCAGTTCGGTGTACCCCCGGATCGCGGCCAGCGGCGTGCGCAACTCGTGGCTCGCGTCGGCGACGAATCGCCGAACCCGAGTCTCGGATTCCTGACGCACCGTCAGGGCCTGCGCGACGTGGCCCAGCATGCTGTTCAACGCGGCCCCGACCTGGCCTACCTCGGTGCCCGGGTCGGTGTACTCGTCCGGCACGCGGACCGCCAGGGCCACCTCGCCCTCGTGCAGGGGAAGCGCCGAGACCGCCCGGGCCGTGCTCGCGACGCGACGCAGCGGACGCAGCGCCAGCCGGATGATCGCCGCGCCGGCCACCACGGTCAGCAGCAGGCCGCCGGCCGCGACCAGCACGATCACCGCGGACAGCCGGAACACCGTCGCGTCGACCGCCGAGGTCGGCAGCCCGGTGATCGCGACCACCCCGTTGCTCGTGTGCACTGCCAGCAACCGGTAGGTGCCCAGGCCCGGCCCGAGGTCACGGGTGTGCTCCCGGCCGTCGACCGGCACGGTGAGCAGCGTGGCCACCGACCCACTGGTGCCCTGCACCTGACCGGAGACGCCGCCGCGGGTCAGGACGACCGCCGCGGTCACCTGGTTGTTCTGGACGGTCGCGATCACCGTGCCGGCCTGCTGGCCGAGGGTGAACAGCCCCGAGTTCTGATGTCCCGGCGGTCCGTTCAACGACGCGACGGTGCGGCCCGCGGCCGAGGCCACGTCGCTGTCCAGGCGGCCCTGGAGATAGCTGCGCATCTGCAGGACGCTGACCACGCCGACGGCCAGGAACACCATCGCCATCAACGCCAGGACAGCGGCCAGCAGGCGGGTCCGCAGGCTCCAACCCGCCGAGCGCCACCACGATCGGCGCGGCCGCGCCGCGGGCGCGGGACCCGAGCGCGTCGGCTCGGAGGCGGCCTCGGTCACGTCGTCGGCCGCGGCGCGCGGACCGACCAACCGCTGCGAACCGCGGATCACACGAAGGTCCAAAGCGTCACGTCCAAGGTCGAATGCACCGGGTCCTCGACAATGTTCCGGCGCCGGGTTGGAGATCGTCTGAGAACCTCCTTCGAGAAGTCTGTGAACGCCGGCGGCGTGTCGGAGGCGGCGAACGAAACGCCGGCCCCCACCGTCCAAGAAGTGGCGGGCGACAACAGCGACCGCGCAAATGCACGGGGAGGCAGGGCCGATGTCGTTCACCGGACGAGGAGTTCGATCCGCGCTACTGATGGCGACGGTGGCGCTGGCCTGCGCAGGCTGTGGTGTCGGCACGACCGTCGAGGCCGCGACCACGCAGCCCCCCGCCACGCCCGGTACGGCGCCCGCCGGCGGCACCGCGCCCGCCCCGAACCTGCCCGGGCCCGGGCACTCCCGGTTGGTGTCCGCCCAAACCGGCGCCCTGAACCCGCGGCCGGTCAGCTGGGCCCAGGCCCAGACACTGTCCGGGAACACGGTGCGGCTGTACTTCTGGAGCGGTGCCTGCGACCAGGTCGACCACGTCTCCGCCGCCTGGACCGCAACCACGGTGACGCTGACGCTCTATGTCGGAGGCGATCCCAAGGACGCGGGCCGCGCCTGCCCGGACTACGCCGCCGCGACTGCCGTGGACACCACGCTTCGCCAACCCCTCGGCGGACGCCAACTGCTCGACGGGTCCGCGACCGGCGCCGACAGCGGCCACCGGCCGGTGATCACCTGACCGATGAGCCGACCGCGGGAACCGTTGCCCGCGTGGACATTCCGGACGAATGCGGCGCGAACCGGTAAATTTTCCCCGAATCGGAGGGGACGGGAGATGACCGCAGCAGTTCGTACCGTGGCTGCCGGAGCCGTGTCAGTGCTGGCGATCCTGGCCGGGACGATCGCGCCGGCCGGCGCCACGAATCCGCCGCCGGGTGGTTCGGGTGCCGTTCATCCCAGCACCGGCTTCCCCCCGGTCCCCACCCCGTTCACGGTCCGGGTCTCCGTCCAGGGCGGGCCCAAGTGCTTGGACCGCTCCCCCGACGCGTCCCTGCACCTGCGCTCCTGCGAACCGGGCAGCGTCAGCCAGCGCTGGGTCCAGAAGACTCTCGACGGCGAAGGCTTCGGCCTGGTCTACGACATCGCGGGCGACTGCATCATCGACGACCACGGGCGCGCGGTCACCGAGCCGGCGCGGGAGTGCGACGCGGCGGCGGCGAGCGGATCGGACTCGTGGAAGCAGCTGCCCGACGGGACCGTCGCCGCCGCGGAGCCGCAACCTGGCCGGTACTTGTCCGATTACTGGAAGGTCGACACCGGCCGGTCCGGCAGCGCGACCTTCAGCATCGGCGCCGGACCGCACCAGGCCGGGGCCTTCGCCGTCGTCCCGTCACCTGCGACGCCCAGCGCGAGCCCCACGCCCACCGCCACCCCGACGGGCGCCCCTTAGGTCGCCGTGGCGAGTTGTCCGACCTCTTACCGTTCGGTGATCTTCGCGGCCTTTTGCCAGGCAAGTCCCTTAACTGACGCGGGTATTTCCTGATTGTGTGCTTGATCCGGAACGGCGCGTCGGTCGGGAGGAAACCGCGATGGACGTTTTCGTCCGATTCGTCCGGTTTTCCACCCACACAACGGTTTCCCGCGTCGGAATTGAGGCGTCCGATGCCCGTCTTCGCTGATTTTTCCGAGTAATACTGACTATGTCCCGCAGCGCCGAACCTGTGCGGACAACCCCCCAGCCGGCCCGGCTACCCCGGGGCCGGAAGCGTCTCCACTCGAGGTGAGCATGAACAGGTCTTGCGGTCGGCATCGTCGTGGTTCGGGTTCCGCCGTCCTGCGTGGGCGCGGCGGTCAGGTGACGCGGCCACTGATCGCCGCGATCGTCGGGGTGGCGTCCCTCGGCGCGGCCGGTTCGGCTGTGGCTGCCACGACACCGGGCGGCGGGGCGGATTCACTGGTGTTCTCCGGCGGCCGGTGGGCGCCGGTGGCCACCGCGCTGGTGCATCCCGGCGTCGTCACCGTCACCAAGGACGCGGCGTGCACGTCGAACTTCCTCTACGTCGACGGACTCGGCCACACCTACCTCGGACAGGCCGCCCACTGCTCGGGTACCGGTTCGGCGAACGAGACCGACGGGTGCAGCTCCAAGTCGCTGCCGTTGGGCACCCCGGTCCAGATCGCGGGCACCGACATCGTCGGCACTCTCGCCTACAACTCTTGGCTGGCAATGCAGTCCAGCCACGAGAAGGACGCGAACGCCTGCGCCCACAACGACCTGGCGTTGATTCGCCTGCCGGACTCCGCGGTCGCCAAGGCCAATCCGTCGGTGCCGGTGTTCGGCGGACCGGTCGGGCTCAACACCACCGGGACCCACGCCGGCGACACCGTCGTGTCCTACGGCAACTCCCCGCTGCGGCAGGGCATCGCGCTGCTCTCCCCCAAACAGGGCGCCAGCCTGGGTGACGATGCCGGCGGCTGGAGCCACTCGATCTACACCCTGACGCCAGGCATCCCGGGCGACTCCGGGTCGGCCGTGCTCGACGGCCAGGGCCGAGCCCTCGGCGACCTCTCCACACTCGAGTTCGCGCCGCTGCCCGGGGCCAACCAGGTCTCGGACCTGGCTCACGAGATCGAGTGGGCCCGTGCCCACGACGCGTCGCTGCGCCAACTGCGCCTGGTCGCCGGCACCCAGCCGTTCACCGGCTGACCCGACGCTGACCTGGCTTGCGTCGGGGCACAGACAGTCCGCCCCGGCGCAAGCCCGCCCGCGAGCTAGCGGTTCTGCAGCCGCACGAGCGCGGCAACCGCGTCCGCAGCGGGTGTCCGGCCGTCGGTCAGTTCGACGATCGTGCGGGTCAGTCGCGACTCAGGAAGCACAGCCGCGAGGAACGCCGCCACGTTGTCGCGGCACACGAACCCGTACTCCAGCGCCGGCCAGGCGGCCACCAGACCGTCGCCGGGGTCGTCGCGCAGGGTGCCCGGTCGCACGATCACCCATCCCAGGTCGGTGCGGGTCAGATGGGCATCAGCACTTTTCTTCACCTGCATGTAGTGCTCGAAGCGCTCACCGCGTTGTGCGCCACGTCCGGCCTCCGGGAAGGCCGAGACCAGCACGAACCGGCGCACACCAGCCGCAGCGGCGGCCGCGGCGGCTTTCTCCAAGCCCGTCCCGTCGATCAGCGTGGTCTGGTCCATCCCGGTACCGTGCGCGCCGGCGGAGAAGACCACCGCGTCGTGGCCGCTCATCCGGTCGGCCAACTCCGCGACGGAGTCGGCGATCAGGTCACCGGGCAGTGCGACAGCCCCGGCCGCGGCGATCGTCTCGTGCTGCTCGGGCTTGCGATGCATGCCGGTCACCGCGTCGCCGCGGGCAGTCAGCAACGTGGCCAACCGCCGTCCGATCCCGCCGGCCGCCCCGATCACGAACACCTTCATCCGACCATTCCATCGTCCGTGTCTCCGGCGCCGGGAAGCAGGGTTACACCGAACCGACGAGGCCCCGCGCGGTTTCCCGGGCGGGGCCTCGTGACCTACGTCTGACGGTGCGTCAGTGGACCATCACCGGCTCGGTGCTCGCGGTCTGCGCGACGGGCGCCGCGGTGCCCGACGGGAGCACTGCTCCGACGAGACCGGCGCCGATCGCGAGGATCCCGGCGGCCCACCAGAAGGTCGTCGTGTACGAGTGCACCGCGGCGGCCTGCAGCAGCGCCGGGGTCGGCACGCCCTTGCCCGACAGGTAGCTGGAGACCGCGTCGCCGGCGATCGTGCCGAGCAGCGCGACGCCGATCGAGCCGCCGACCTGCTGGACGGTGTTGACCATCGCCGACGCGACCCCGGCGTCGCGGTGCTCGACCCCGGCGATCGCGGTCTGCATCGCGGTGGCAAAGACGACACCGATGCCGAGGCCCATCACGATCAGGCCGGGCAGGACATGGGTCGCGTATCCGGTGTCGACACCGATGCGGGCGAGCAGCGCGAGGCCGACGGCGGCGATCGCCATGCCCGTCGGGATCAGGATCCGGGCCCCGAGCCTGCGCAGCAGGACCAGCGCGGTGACCTGCGCTGCGGCCACCAGGGCGGCGACCATCGGCAGGAACGCGATGCCGGTGCGGATGGCTGAGAAGCCCACCGTCTGCTGCAGGTAGTAGGTCAGGAACAGGAACACCGCGAACATCCCGGAGCCGACCACCAGCATCGCCAGGTACGAGCCGGCGCGGTTGCGGTCCAGGACCACACGCGGCGGCAGCAGCGGGTGCTCAACCTTGGTCTGCGTCCAGGCGAACGTGACCAGCAGCAGCGCGGAGACCACGAGAGAGCCCACCGTGACCCCGTCGGCCCAACCGGCGGTCTCGGCGTGCGAGATGCCGTAGACCAGGCTGAACAGACCGGCCGAGGCGGTCAGCGTGCCCCACCAGTCCAGGTGCACGGACCCGCTGCGCACCATCCTCGGCAGCAGTCGGGCGGTACCGAACAACGCGATGGCGGCGAACCCGAGGTTGATGTACAGCGCCCAGCGCCACGACGCGTAGGTGGTCAGCGCGCCCCCGAGCAGCAGGCCGATCGCGCCGCCGGTACCGGCCAGCGCGCTGAAGATGCCGAAGGCCTTGGCGCGCTCCTTCGGGTCGGTGAACGTGGTGGTCAGCAGGCCCAACGCGGCAGGCGCGAGCAGCGCGGCGAAGACGCCCTGCGCGGCCCGGGCACTGGCCAGCATCGCGAAGTTCTGGGCCGCGCCGCCGACCGCCGAGGCCGTCGCGAACCCGACGAGGCCGATCATGAAGGTCGCCCGGCGACCGATCAGGTCACCGAGTCGCCCGCCGAGCAGCAGCAGGCTGCCGAAGCTCAACGCGTAGGCCGTGACCACCCACTGGCGATCGGCGTCGGAGAAACCGAGGGCGCGCTGCGCCGACGGCAGCGCGACGTTCATGATCGTCGCGTCGAGGACGACCATCAACTGGGCAACGCCCAGGATCGCGAGCGCGAGCCAACGGTGCGAAACCCTTGGCTCGGCCTCCGCCGCGGAGCGCGGCAGCGGAATGGTCTGGGTCATCGCAGGTTCCCCCTCCAAGCGGAGGCAAGTCCTCCGGTTCACCTGAGACGTTACGAGCGATCCGGAGGTTCCGCCTCCGGTTTATGGGTAGTCTGTGGATCGTGCGAACGGATGAGAAGCCGCTGCGAGCCGATGCCGCGCGCAATCGGGAACGGATCCTGACCGCCGCCGGGGAAGTGTTCGCCGCGCGCGGCCTGGACGCCACACTCGACGAGATCGCCGCGCATGCGGGCCTCGGCGTGGGCACCGTCTACCGGCGCTTCGCCAACCGGGAAGAACTGGTCGAGGCGCTGTTCCAGGAGCGCCTGGCCCAGGTCGCGACGCTCGCCTCCGCGGCCCTGGAGGAGCCGGATTCCTGGGTCGCGCTGAACCTGCTGTTCGAGGCACTCGGCGCGATGATCGCCACCGACCAGGGCCTGTTCGAGGCGATGATCTGCCGCCCGGAGAACCAGGGCCGGGCTGCGGTGCGCGAACGGATGCAGCCGATCGTCGGTGAGATCTTCGCGCGGGCGCAGGCCGATGGACACCTGCGGGCCGACGTCGTCCCGACTGACTTCCCGATGCTGCTGCGGATGATCGCGGCCGTCGCCGAGTTCACCCGTGAGGTCCGGCCCGAACTCTGGCGGCGCTACCTGGCGATCCTCCTCGACGGCCTGCGGGTGGACCGCACGGAACTCACCGAGTTGAGCGAGACGCCGATCGACCCCGTCGAGGTCGACGAGGTGCGGTCCTGCTGGGGCTCGCGCCGGCGCTGACGGATGCCGGCGCCGCACCTGCGCGCAGTTCTTGTCAGGCGAGCAGGAAGCCGATCGCGACGAACAACGGGGCCAGGAGGAACATCCCGAGCCACATCATGCCGACCGGCAACCCCAACGCTTGGGCCGCGTGGCTCTGCCGGTCGAGACGGCGCTGCTTCTTCGCGTCGGCCCGGAACTCGGCCTCGACCCGAGCCGGCATCTCCTTGAGCCATTTCATGTCGGCAGCCCAGGCCGCCTGCAGGCGGGCTTGCTCAGCGAGGTACGGGTCTCGGTCCATGGCATCTTCCTGGTTCGTCGGTGCGGGCGCGACACGGCGCGGGGCAGGGGTGTTGCCGGGCAGACCTGAATCTGACTGACCGTCAGCGGGCGGCGCTGTCGCCGACGTGCTCGGCGGAGTCGGCGGAGGCGGGCCGCTGCGGGGCAATGCGCCCGGCCTGGCGGCCCTCGTTCCACGAGATGCCCGGGTAGAGGCGGTTCAGCAGTGCATCGAGCGCGTCCCAGCGCAGCGCCACCGGCGCGGTGAAGTGCGTGAGCGCCATGAGCTCGACCGACCGGGCCATCACCGGGTCGGCGCGGCCGGGCACGGCTGCGGGCAGGATCGCAGCCAGCATCCGGCCGGCGATCGCGCCCGGCACCGGCTCGCTGCCACCGGCCGGGTCGACGTAACGCTCGATCATCGACTGGAACGTGCGGCGCCGGTGGGGGGCCCGGACACGGGTGTCCAGGACCATCTCCTCGACGGCCTCGTCGATGCCCTCGAACTCCTGGGCGTCGTCACCGTTAAGGATCACGGCATGCCGCTCGGCCACCAGGTCCAGGTCCCACTGCAGGCCGAAGACTGTGCCACCGTCGGACGGAACGCCGACCTCGACAAGCGCGCCGGCACCGGCCAGACGCTGCGGGCTCAACGGATCGTGATCCAGCGCGTAACCGAGCACGAACGCGGAACGCAGCCCGATCGCGAGTGAGAAATCGTCGCTGACGGTGAACAATTCGGACAAGGCAGGCCCCTCCCAAGATCTATCCTGGGAGATCGTCCCGTCGATTTCGACCCACTGGATCGGCCGTTCGGCCGGCGCAGGGCCGGCCGAAAGTACGGTTCCGAGTCGTGAAAAACCCCGGCACAGCAACGAATCCGGCGAATCGGACCGACCTGCGCCCGAACTGGACCACCCGCCTCGCAGCGCGACCGCGACCGCGACCGCGAGGCTCAACCGGCCAGGGTCAACAACGTTCCCCACCCAGCCCGCAACAACAGGGCCTTCGACAGCGGTGGCACTTTCTGACTGATTGTCACTTCGTAACCGCTCGAGCGGTGGCGGCCGCGACCAGCACGCCCGCGCCGAGCGCACCGAGCAGCCCGTGGTGCTGGGAGGCCCAGAGCTGAGCGCTGCGTGCCGTGGCCCTGTCGTCGAAGCGCCCGTGCGCCCCGAAGTCCTGCCCGGCCGGGCCGTCGGCGGGCTCCCAGAGGTTCACTGGGGCGTCGGGCGGGGCAGGTTCGTCGGTCTGCTGCGCCGAGAATCCGGTGCGGGCCAGGTAGCGGTCGAGCAGGCCCGCGGCCAACTTGTTCGCGATCAACGTCGCCGCGGTGGTCCCGCCGACCCAGTACTCCCGCCGACGGGGGTGATCCGCGGCGTACAGGACGGCACGCGCCGCCACCTCCGGTTGGTAGATCGGCGGCACCGGTTGCGGCCGCCGCGGCATCCGGGACAACACCCAGGAGAACTGCGGGGTGTTCACCGCCGGCATCTGGACCATCGTCACCGAGACATTGCTGCGCTCGTGCAGCAACTCGCAGCGCAGCGAGTCGTGGAAACCCTGGATCGCGTGCTTGGAACCGCAGTACGCCGACTGCAACGGAATCCCGCGGTAGGCCAACGCCGAGCCGACCTGCACGATCGCGCCCCGGTCGCGCGGCAGCATCCGGGTCAGCGCGGCCCGAGTCGCGTAGACGTAACCCAGATAGTTGACCTCGGTGACCCGCTTGAACTCGTCCGGCTCGATCTGCATGAACGGGGCGAACACCGAGGTGAACGCAACGTTCACCCACACGTCGATCGGCCCGAACTCCGACTCCGCCCGCCCGGCCGCGTCCATGACCGCGGCCGCGTCGGCGACGTCCACCTCGATCGGCAGCGCCGTGCCACCGGCTCGCTCGACGTCCGAAGCAGCACCCGCCAGCCCGCTGCCGCCGCGGGCCAGCAACGCCACCTTGTCGCCGCGCGCGGCAAAGGCCTGCGCACACGCCCGGCCGATCCCGCCGCTAGCTCCGGTCACAACCACGACCCGGCCTCGCTCGTCCGCCATCGGTGCCCACTCCCCTTCGCCCGGCCCGACAGTGCGAGCTGTCGGTGCCCGAACGGCCTACCCGGCAGCGGCCCGTTCGACCTTTTCTGTCGTATTGCGATACTTACCGGAGGCTGGGAGCACAAACGCGCGGGCCACAGGCCTTGGGACGCGGGCTCCTGGGTGACGGGCAGTCAGAAAGCGGTGTCAGCCGTTCGGCCGGGTCTCCTTCAGTTGCGGCTGCGCACCTTCCGGCCTCGGCGCGACGGGTGTCGGCACTGCCGGTGCGACCGGCGCGAGCACCGCACTCGGATCGGCCCCCGGCTGGTCGCCGAGCGCACCGGGCAGCGCCGTCGGCGCGGGTTTCGGTGCCGGACGCGGCTTGACGGCGGCGTCGCCGCGCGGCTTGGGCAGCCCGCTGCAGATGTCCCCGTCCGCGGACCGGGCCAAGGCCGCGGGCAGCGCATCGGCGGTCGAGTCCGCGCCCGGGGCATCGCCATTCGCGTTCGCGGTGGCAGAATCGCCTGTGTCGGCCGAGGGATCCGGCGCCAGGTTGGTTCCCGATGCCGCAGTGGGCTGGTGCAGACCGCCGAAGTCGGTGCCGATCGTCAGCGTCAGGCCGTGCTGCTTGCCCGGTGTCGGCTGGGCGGCGACCGGGCCGCGCAGCACCGATTTCAGCAAGGTGTCGCCCTCACCGGCCGACAGGCCGGTCGCGGAACCGGCGTGGGTCGAGCCGACCCCGACGACCCGGAAACCCATACGCCGCAGGCCCTTGGCGACCTCGGCCGCCTGACCGCGGCGATGGGTCGCGTTGAGCACGCGGACCAAGACCGCCGCGGCGCCGTTGACCGGATGCAAGGACTGCACTCGCACCGCGGCGGCGGACGAACGCTTGGCAGGCCGGAATGCGGAGGCGTCGATCGGTCGGTCGGCCGACATGTCCTGGAAGATCTGGTCGAACCCGGGCTGCATCGGGACGACCCGGTTGCGGTTGTTTGGGTCGTCGGTGGTCGGGGCGGTGATGAACGTGATGTCGTGCGTGGTCAGCCCACGCAGCTGCCGGGCCAGCGAGACCAGCTTCCGGATCGAGCCCAGGCCGGGATCCACGGTCAGCGACGCGGTAGCGGCGTTCGCCAGTTTGTAGAGCGTGACCGGATTGCTCAGGGTTCCTGCGCTCTGCACCTTCTGCGCCAACGAGGACAGGAATGCCTGCTGCATCTTGATGCGGTCCAGGTCCCCGCCGCCGCCGACGCCGTGCCGGTCGCGGACGAACGCCAGCGCCTCCTGGTCGCGGATCGTGTGCCGACCGGGATCGAGGTTCAGGCCGCTGCGCCAGTCGTGGATGCCGGGCGCGGGCACGCAGACGTCGATTCCACCGAGCGCATCGACGATCCCGCGGAAGCCGTTGAAGTTCACCTTGATGAAGTGGTCGACCCGCAGGTTGGTCATGTGCTCGACGGTGGCCACCGCACAGGACGGCCCACCCAGGTTCATCGCCCGGTTGAACATGTCGCCCGCCGAGGCCGGGATCAGCCGGTAGTCAGCCTTACGGGAGACGCAGGCGGGCCGGGGCACAATCAGGTCGCGCGGGATCGAGGTGACCACCGCGTGCTTCATGTCGCCGGACAGGTGCACGAGCATCGCGGTGTCGGACAGTTCCTCGGAGTCCCCGCGATCCCCGAGCGTGGCCCCCACCTGGCCCGCGCGGGACTGCGAACCCAGCACCAGGATGTTCTGCCCGACGCCCGAGTCGGTCGGCCGAGCTCCGACGACGTCGATCGCCTCGACGCCGACGTTGCCCGCCAGTTTCAGGTACAACCCTCCGGCGCACCCGCTGACCAGCATCAGCGCCGTCCCGCCGCTGACCACGACCTTGCCCCGTCGGGTCAGGCGTCGCCACAGCCACTGGTTCCTCGGCCGGGCAGCCAGGACTGGACCGCCCGGGCGATTCTCCGGACGCCCGTCGCCTTCGGCCATCCCACTCCTTCCCCGCCCCCCGACGGTGTCCGGAGTGCTTTCAGTTGGGTCTGTCGAGATCCAGTTTGTCTGTTACTGGTGTGACTGATGTGACGACGCGCCGGGTTGTCACCCACCCCGGCGGACGATCGTCCGACTCGACGAAACGGGCAGAACCGTCACTGAGCGCAACAAGTGACGTGTCATCAGATCAGGGACGCCGGGGTGTCCGGACAGGGCGCGGATTGTCGTGAAGTGGCCGGAAGTTCCGGCGGATCCCTTCGCCCGCTCATGGTTAACGTCAGGCTAATGTGATCGACATCTTGGCATCATCGGGCTGCGCGACCCCCGGACCCCGGTCACTCTGTGTGTGCGTCGGCACCTGTGCCGCCTGGTTGGTCCAAGGGGGTTCGGGTGACGACCTACATAGAGGGCCGGTCCGCCAAGCAGTTGGCGGCCGAGTTCGCCGAGATCCTCGGCGAGGTGTTGGGGACCGCTGCAATCGATCCGGCGGCGGGCTTCTTCGAGGACCTCGGCGCCGATTCACTGACCATGGCGAAGTTCTGCTCGCGCGTCCGCAAGCGCGCGGATCTGCCCAAGGTGTCGATGAAGGACGTCTACCGCTCACCCAGCCTGGCGGCGTTGGCCACGCACCTGGCTGCGACCGCCGACCCTGCCGCCGGACCTGCCGCCGTGACCGCCGACCCGGCGAACGACCTGGCCGAGTCGGTGGTCGTGCCGCAACCTGCGCTGCTCGCCGAGCCGGCGCCCGGCTCGGCTCCGGTCGCGCCGGTCGGCCGGATCCAGTACTTCCTCTGTGGTCTCGCGCAGGCGGTGTTGCTGCTGGCCCTACCCGTCGCGCTGGCGACCGTGATGGTGCTGGCCGACGATTGGTTGACCGGCGCCGACGGTCTCCTGGACACCTACCTGCGGACCCTGGCCTTCTCCGGTGCCTTGGTGACGGCGGCGTTCGTCGTGCCGGTGGGCGTGAAGTGGTTGCTCGTCGGGCGCTGGAAGCCGACCGAGATCCGCATCTGGTCGTGGGGCTACCTGCGCTTCTGGGTGGTCAAGTCAGTGGTCCAGAAGAACCCCCTGATCCACCTGCTGTCCGGCTCTCCGCTGCTCAACCTCTACCTGCGGGCACTCGGTGCCCGGGTCGGCCGCGGCACCACGATCCTGGCCGCCCAGATCCCGGTGTGCACCGACCTGGTCAGCATCGGGTCCCGGTCGATCCTGCACAAGAACGTGATGCTGTCCGGCTACCACGCGCAGGCCGGGGTCATCCGCATCGGTACGGTCACCATCGGCGACCGGGTGCTGGTCGGGACCCGTTCGGTGCTGGACATCGACACCGTGATGGGCGATGACTCCCAACTCGGCCACGCCTCCGCGCTGTACCGCGGCCAGATCGTGCCGGCCGGCGAACGTTGGCACGGCTGCCCGGCCCGCGCCGGTGGCGCCGATTTCCGCACGATCGAGGAACGTTGGCCGATCCACGGGCGGCGCATCCGGTTCGGCGTCTTCCAACTGCTGAACCTGGTGGCCTTCGGGATTCCGTTGAGCCTGCTGATCCTGGCGGGGCTGTACGTGCTGCCCAGCTATCTGACCGGCACCGGCTGGGGCGACGGCAGGCTGGACACGGCCTCGTTCTACGGCATCGCGGCGGGCATCTCGGCGCTGGTGTTCCTCGGGCCGGTCCTGGTCGGGCTGCCGCTGTTGGCCGTGGTGACCCGACTGGTCGGGCGGTTCGTCCGACCCGGTCGCGTGTACCCGTTGCACGGCATCCGCCACGCGCTGCTGCGGTTCAACACCCGGGTCACCAACATGAAGTTCTACGCCACCATGGCCGCGGACTGCTCGTTCGTCGTGCACTACCTGCGGATGGTCGGCTGGCGGCTGAAGCCCTACGTCCAGACCGGCACCAACTTCGGCGTCGTGATGCACGACGACCCGTTCGCCGTGTCGGTCGGCAAGGGCACCGTGGTCGCCGACGGGCTGATGGCGACCAACGTCGACTACTCCGCGACGACGTTCCGGATCTCCCCGGTGGCGATCGGGGCCGACAACTTCCTCGGCAACCACGTCGTCTACCCGGCCGCCGGTCGCACCGGCGACAACTGTCTGCTGGCCACGATGGTGATGGTCCCGATCGACGGGCCGGTGCGGGAGGGCGTCGGGCTGCTCGGCTCACCGCCCATCGAGATCCCCCGCACGGTCGCCCGCGACCACGGCCTCGCCGTGACCGACCCGCAGGAGCTGCGCCGCGGCCTGCGCCGCAAGAACCGCCACAACGCGGTGACCCTGATGTGGTTCCTGCTGGTGCGCTGGTTCGTGATCTTCGCCGGCTTCATCGCCGCCGAGGTCGCCGGCGAACTCTGGGACTCACTGGGCACCTGGGCCCTGGTGGCCTGCGACGCCGGGTTCGCGCTGTTCCTGTTCGCGTTCTACACGGCCACCGAACGCGCCGTCACCCGCTGGGCGACCCTGGCACCGGACGGCGTTTCCATCTACAGCAAGGCTTTCTGGCGTCACGAGCGCTACTGGAAGATCCCCTCGCACACCTTCGTGCAGATCTTCAACGGCACTGTGTTCAAGGGCCTGTGCTGGCGGCTGCAGGGCGCCAAGATCGGCAAGCGCCTGTTCGACGACGGCGCCGGGTTCGTCGAGCGGTGTTACGTGCACATCGGCGACCACGTCACGCTGAACTCCACGGGGACCGTGCAGAACCACTCGCAGGAGGACGGGGCGTTCAAGTCCGACCGGACCTACCTCGGCGACGGGGTCACGCTCGGTCCGGGTGCCTTCATCCACTACGGCGTCACGGTCGGCGAGGACGCGGTGATCGGGACGGCCTCGTTCCTGATGAAGGGCGAGCAGGTCCCGGCCGGCGAGCACTGGGGCGGCAACCCGGCCGAGCCGATCGAGCGGCCCGCGCGCCCGCTGCCGCAGTTGCAGGTCGAGGCAGACCCGACAGCCTCGATTCCCGCGCCGCGATCCGCCCGCTTCCGCCTCGTGCTCGCCGGCTACGCATCGGCGCTGGCCGGCGCGGGTGCCTGGGTGACTCTGGGTGGGGCGCTGGCGGGCAACTACCCGGTCATCTGGGCAGGGTTCGGCGCCGCCGCGTGGCTGACCGGTCTGCTCTGCCTGGTCGCGGTCGCCGTCGACACCTTGCGCACCGTTCGCCGACGCACCGCGCGGCCGGAAGCCGTTGCCACGCCGTTGATTCCGCGGCAGCCCGGCCCGGTCCAGATCATCCCCCCGCGGTCGGCTCCTGCGGCGGAGGTCATCGAACCCCGCGCCGTGGCGATCGAGGAGCCCGCCGGGATCGATACCGCCGCCGGCGACGCGTGGACCCGACTGTCCGCCCAACTGGACGTGCTCGAGCAGTTGCAGGCGAAGTGGTTCGACGGCGATCCGGTCGGGCGAGACAAGTGACTCAGCCGAGCGGAAGGTCAGAGCAATGACCAGCACCCGACACTTCGTCTACCGCCTCATTCCGCACCAGCGGGAGGGCGGCGATCCCCGGGCCGACACAGCGATCGGGGAACACCTGGCCTACTGGGCCGCGCTGGTCGACGCGGGCCGGGTCGTCGTCGCCGGCCCCGTGGCCGGAGCGCTCGGGGTCTGGGGCCTGGCCGTGGTCGCCGCCGAGAACGTGGAGCAGGTCCGCGGCCTCGGCCAGGCCGACCCGGCGGTGGTCGCCGGGATAGCCGAGTACGAGGTCCTGGAGATGCCCAGTTCGCTGGTGCGGTCCTTACCGCCTGCGCAGCGCCCGACCACGGGACGGATCCACCCGCCCCGCCGCAGCGACGGTCCGCGTCGACCGCACCGTTGCTCCTGACCGGGTCGGCGCTCGCCGGCTGAGGCCATAACGTGTCGGTCATGACTGCCGGGTCGGAGATCTACGAGCGTTTCCTCGCCCTGCACGCCCGCGACGGCGGCCTGGTGATGCCCAACGCGTGGGACGGCCTGTCGGCGCTGCTGCTGGCCGACGCCGGTTTCGAAGCGATCGGCACCTCCTCACTCGCGCTCGCGGCGAGCCTCGGCCGCCTCGACGCCCGGCACGCCGTCAGCCTCCAGGAGCACCTCGCGCACGCCGTGCTGCTCGGCCGGCTGTCCGGGTTGCCGATCAACGGCGACTTCGAGGACGGCTACGGCCGCACCGGGGCGGACGTGGCGGCCACGGTCGACGTGGCCGTCGAGGCCGGGTTGGCCGGGATCGGCGTCGAGGACACCAGCGGCGACCCGCGGAACCCGATCCGGCCGTTCGACGAGGCGGTGGACCGGATTCGGCACGCGGTGGCCGCGGCCCGCGGCCGGATCGTGCTGACCGGCCGCTGCGACAACTTCGTCCACGGCAGGCCCGACCTCGACGACACCGTCCGCCGGCTGACCGCCTTCGCCGAAGCCGGCGTCGACGTGCTCTACGCGCCCTTCCTGCCCGACCTGGCGGCCGTGCGGACGATCGTTGCGGCGGTCGCCCCGAAGCCGGTCAACGTCGTGGTGTCCCCGATGGACAAGAAACTAACGGTCTTCGAGCTGCAGGCGGTCGGCGTCCGGCGGATCAGCCTCGGCGGCTCGCTGTACCGACATGTGATGGCCGCGCTGGCGCAGGCCGCGGCCGCGCTCGCATCCGGCGACATCGCCTCGGCCACCGAGACCATGAGCATCCAACGCATGACCGACCTGCTCAGTCCGGCCCAGGAGTGATCAGCCCGGGGGTGCGTCGGACAGCGGCTGGTGCGCAGTCTCGGGCAGCCGGATCAGGAGCGGCAGGACGAGCAATCCCGTGCCCAGCAGGAAAACCGCGGGCGCCAGCCGCCAACCCGTGGCGGAGACGAGCACCGAGGCGATCAGCGGACTGAGCCCGCCGAACAGCGCGGTGGCCGCGTTGTAGCCGAGGGCGAGCCCGCTGAATCGGCCTGCGGTGGCGAGCTGCTCCGGGATTGCGGACGCGAACACCGCGCTCGCCGCCGCCGCCGGAACAGCGAGCGCCACCATGGCCGCGAGTGTCGGTCCGAAGGTCCCCGCGCTCAGCAGGGCGAAGAGCGGCAGGGCGGGAAGCGCGATGGCCAGGGCGCTGACCACCATCACCGGCTTGCGACCGGTGACATCGGCCAGCCACCCGATGACCGGCGTGACCGCGAAGACGATGGCGGCGGCGATCGTCGACAAGGCCAGGGAACTGACCGGGGACCTCCCGACAACCTCGGACAGGAACGTGGGCACGTAGGCGATGGCGACGTAGTAGGAGACCGAGCCGAGCGCACTCATGGCGAAGGCCGCCAGCACCCCGCGACGCTGGTGCTGCAGGACATCGCGAAGCGGGGCGCGCGAGATCCGTCCCTGCGCCCGCAGCCGATCGAAGCTCGGGGTCTCGCGCAACGAACGGCGGGCGATCAACGTGCCGGTTGCCAGCAACGCCCCGAGGCCGTAGAGAACCCGCCAGCCCCAGGCATCCAACGCGTCGGTCGGCAGTTCGGCGGTGAACAAGGTCGCCAGGCCCACTGCGAGAAGCGCCCCGATCTGACTGGTGGCCGGGGCCCAACTGGCCACGTACCCCCGGCGTCGTGGGCCGGTGACCTCGAGCAGATAGACGAGGACGCCGGTGTACTCACCGCCGACCGAGAACCCCATCAGGCCACGCAGGACCGACAACAGCACGCCCGCGTACGGACCGATCTGCGCGTACGAGGGCAGCAGCGCCGTGATCGCCATGGCCGCGGCCATCACCCCGGCCGAGATGACCAGGGTGAAGCGTCGGCCGATCCGATCGCCGAAGTGACCGAAGAACATGGCCCCCACCGGACGCATCAGGTAGGCGGCGGCGAACACCCCGTAGGTGCGGATCGACGCGTTCTGGCTGTGGAAGAAGACGCGGCCCAGTACCGGCGTCAAGTAGAGGTAGAGGCTGAAGTCGTACCACTCAACGACGGTCCCGAGCGCCGCGATCCAGACCGAGCGTCGCGCTACGGGGTCGATCGAGGGCGTATCCGCCGCCACGCGCATCAGGCCCTCTCCGCTCAGCCACGCTCGTCCCGACCATGTTCAGCCAACCGCAGTCGGCCAGGAAGCGCGCCCCTGCGTGCCGGTGTACGGGACCGGGGGGTGCGGCGTACGATCCGAAGTCCAGCGGGCGACGCGTTTGCGAGGCAGCGACCATGAGACGGACTGCGGCAGGTAGTGCGCTGGTCTGCGTCGGGTTCGCGATGGGGGCCCTCGGGGCGACCCTCGCCGGCCCGCAGGTGCACCGTACGGAGATGGCGTTCCTGCACGCGGGCGGGGGGCCACACCTCGCCGTAGCCGGCCATACCCGATCCGTGCCCTCGCCGGCAGCCGGCCGGCGGCACCTGTCCGTCCGGGGACCCCTCACCGACCCTAGAAACGGTGTCCCGGCCATAGCCGCGGCAGGTCCGGGGACCACGGCACCCGACACTCGAACCACGGCCCAGATGAGCCCTGCCCCTGCGCAGCCCCTCGGCATCGACGTCTCCCTTGACCCGGCCCGCTCCATCGAGGCCGCCAAACTCGACCTGTACCGGATCCTGACCGGGCTGCCCATCCTCACCCCTGGGCACTGACCGACCACCGGTGCGGCGTCGGGCTGCAACGGCGGCACTCGTGCTGCCGGCGATAACGCTCGCCGCATGCGGAACGCCGGCCGCCCGCACCGCCGCGCCCGGCTCGACCTCCGGTCCTAGTGCGCAACCCACGGCAGCGATGAGCCTGCCCATGGGCAACACCGCCGGGTCGCGGCCCGGCGGGACCGGGCCCGACCGCGCCCAGGCCGCCCTCGGGGTGCTGCGCGCCGGCGACCTTCCCGGCTGGACCGGCACACCGACCGAACACGACCCGACCGACGACTCCGTCGAGGCGGACCTGTACCACTGCCTGGGTCTCACGCCCCCGCACTTCGCCGGCCGCGACTACGGAATCACTTACAGCAAAGGGAAAACGCTGATCGTGACGAGCGCGGACGTGGTCGGATCCGCTCGGACGGCAATCACCACCGCGCAGGCAACCGGGCGCCCCGGACATGCCAACTGCTTCGCCAACCAGATCACCGACGACGTGGAGAAGGCCGCGGTCGACGTGCGAGCGCTGTCGGTGAAGCCGACCAAGGCGAACGTCACCGGCGCCGACGAGGTGTTCGCCTTCCGCGTCGTCGCCGACGTTTCCGGACCGCAGGGCGAGGTCACGGTCAACCTGTACCGGGTCGATGCCACGCTCGGGCAGACCGAGATCACGATCAGTCAGATCGTCACCGACGCCGCGCCCTCGCCCGCGCGGGTGGACGCACTGGCCGCACTGGCCGTCTCGCGGGTCAAGCACTGACGCGGGCCCGCTCGATTGAGCTTGAGTCAGGGTGCAGCCGTGTGCGCAGGACCGATGGCCGCGACGATTCGGGCCGCGATCTTGGCGGCGTCGCCGTAGGCGGTGGCGCCGGTGGCGCCGGCGCGAGTCGTCGAGTGGAAGACCGAGACGAGCAGGTTCCCGACCCGCACGACCACGCCGGTCTCGCCGCCGAGGTAGCTCGACGAAGTGATCTCGAACTGCACGCTGTCGGCGCCGATCGCGGGGCCGGCCTGGGTGCTCACGTGATAGGTCGGCTGGTTCGGGTCGGCCTTGTCGAGGAAGGTGGCGCAGTCGGAGAGCCGCTTCAGGAACGCGGTCATGATCGTGGCCGCGTCGGTGCCCCGGTAGTCGTCGACCTCGGAGCTGATCGCCTGGTCGGACTGGTCGTCGAACTCGTCCTGCGCGAACGACGCCGAATTCGGGCCGGGCAACTGGGAGAGGAACCCGGTCGTGGTCAGGCTCGGGCAACCGACCGCGTCGGCGCCGGGCACCACCGGGCTCGCAGCGGCCAGTACCGCGCCGCTGTCCCGGGTGTACGCGGCGGCCGGCCGGTATCCGACCGGCACGTCGGCCGCGGTCAGCAGGAACGACCTGAGCTGGGGGCCTTCGAGCAAACCGGCGGTCGGGTCCGGCGGCGCAGCCAAGGTGGCGGCCTTGTCGACCGCGGACGCCCCGTTGGTGAGCCCGTCAGAGGCACACCCGGCGACCACGGCGAGGAGCGCCGCCACGGCGAGCGCGATCCCCGTCGCCCTCCGGGGGGACACGACCGACACATCGATTCCTGTCGAAGATTGTTCGACATGTGACGGGTCGCTCTCCCGGAGCGTTCCGAACGCAGCACGAAATCGGCCACCCGCAGGAGTGGCCATCCTCCGAACGGGCCGGGTCAGTCAGAGGCCGAGGCGTTGCACCAGGCGCTCGCGATGGTGCGCGATGCCGCCGAGCAGCAACTCGGAGCTCTTCGCCCGCTTGAAGTACAGGTGGGCGCGGTGCTCCCAGGTGAAACCGATGCCGCCGTGCAGCTGGATGCTCTCAGTGGCCACCCGCGAGTACGCCTGGGAGCAGTGCGCCTTCGCCAGCGAAGCGGCGACCGGCAGCTCGGCGGGGGCGCAATCGGCTGCCCAGGCGCCGAACTGAGCGGCGGCGCGAGCCGACTCCACCTCGAGCAACAGGTCGGTCCACACGTGCTTGATCGCCTGGAACGAGCCGATCGGGCGGCCGAACTGCTCGCGTACCTTCGCGTACTCGACGGTCTCGGTCAGGCAGCCCGAAGCGCCGCCGACCTGTTCCGCCGCCAGCAGCACGGCAGCTACGTCCAGCGCGTGGTCGAGGATCTCGGTACCCGCGCCGCCGACGCCGACCGGCTGCGCCGGGGTGGCGTCGAGTGTGAGGCGGGCCAGTCGTCGGGTCTGGTCGACGGTGGCCAGCGGCTCCCGCTTCAGGCCGGGCGCGTCACCGACGACCGCGAACAGCGAGACGCCGACCGCAGTGCGCGCCGGCACCACGACCAGGTCCGCCAGGTGACCGTCGAGCACGTAGCCCGCCTCGCCGGTCAGCGCCCACCCGTCGGGCGTCCGTTCGGCCGCTGAGGCTTCCAGCGCAACGGTGGCGATCAGCTCGCCCTGCGCGATCCGCGGTAGGTACTCCGCGGCGGCGGAGCCCCCGGCACGGGCCAAGGCCGGTACGGCCAACGCGACGGTGGCGAAGTAGGGGCCGCCGAAGACGGCTGCGCCCATCGCCTCGAACACGACGGCCTGCTCCTGCAGGCCGCAGCCCGCTCCCCCGTAGTCCTCGTCGATCGTCAGGCCCTGCAGACCCAACTGGGTCGCCATCTGCCGCCACACCCTGGGGTCGTGGCCAGTCTCGTCGTCCATCAACGCGCGCACCGCGGACTCGGGCGCCTTGTCGGCAAGGAAGTCCCGCACGGTGCGCTGCAGTTCGAGCTGTTCGGCGCGGAGCGCGAAGTCCATGTCGTTTCCCTTACCGCGCCGCGGGTTCGCGCGGCAGGCCGAGGATGCGCTCGGCGACGATGTTGCGCAGGATGTTCGAGGTTCCACCCATGATCGAGTAGCTGTTCGCGTAACACATGCCACGGGCGACGTCCCCGGCCAGCAGGGTCTGGGACCCGAACGTGCGGGCGACGAAGTCGGCGACCCGACGCTCGTGCTCGGTGCAGAACAGCTTGGTGGCCGCGCTGAAACCCTTCGGGGCCTGGCCGCAGGCCTCCCGGTAGACCAGTAGCCGACCGAGCCGGTAGCGGGTCTCGATCTCGGCGACCTCCTGGCGCACCAGCGCATCGCCCAGGTCGGCGCGGTCCAGCGCGCGCCGGTAGAGCGCATGGTTGGACACCAGGCGATCGATGCCGCCGCGTTCGTGCTCGAGTTGACGCATCGTCTGCTTGAACGCCGCACCCTCGACGCCGACCAGGTTGCTCGCCGGCACCCGCACGTCGGTGAAGAACACCTCGCAGAAGTGCGCGCCGCCGGCCATGTCCTTGATCGGGCGCACCTCGATGCCCGGCGAGTTCATCGGCACGATCAGCTCGCTGATGCCTGCGTGCGGCGGGCCGTCGGCGTTGGTCCGGCAGATCAGGTACACGAAGTCGGCGACCGCGCCGAAGCTGGTCCAGATCTTCTGCCCGTTGACGACGAAGCCGTCGCCGTCGCGCACCGCTCGCGTGCGCAGCGCGGCCAGATCGGACCCGGCGCCCGGTTCGGACATGCCGATGCACCAGGTTGCCTCGCCGGCCAGGATTCCGGGCAGGTAGCGCAGTTGCTGCTCGGCGGTGCCGTAGGTGTAGATGGACGGGCCCATCTGCCGCTCCGCCACCCAGTACGAGCCCACCGGGGCGCCGGCACCGATGAGTTCCTCGGCAATGATCATCCGGTCGATGGCCGGCCGGCCCGCGCCGCCGAACTCCGTCGGCCAGGAGATCCCGATCCACCCGCGCTGCGCGAGTTCCCGGGCGAACGGCGGGCAGTACCCGTTGATCCAGGAATCGGCCACCCAGCCGTAGCGGGCGACCGCCGCGGCGGCGACCGCCTTCGCCTCCGCGCGCAGTGCCTCTTGTTCAGCTGTCCAGGAGAAGTCCACCCCTACGCCCTCATGTACGCGCCGGCCGAGACGTTGATTGTCTCGCCGGTGATCGAGCGGCCGGTGTCGGCGGCCAGGAACAGCACCGCGTTGGCGATGTCCTGCGGGTCGATGCTCGTCGGCAGCGGTTGGCGCTCGTGGAGCCGTTGCAGGTCCTCGGCCGGGATCATCCGGGCCAGGAACGGGTTGGGAACCAGGCCCGGGGCGACGCCGTTGACCCGCACGCCGTAGCGGCCGACCTGCGCGGCGGCCGCCCGGGTCAACCCCACCACCCCTGCCTTCGCCGCCTGGTAGGCGACGTTGTCCGGGATGACGTCCGTCCACGCCTCGATCGACGCGATGTTGATGATCGATCCGGACCCCCGCTCGATCATCTGCGGGAGCACCGCGCGCATCAGCAGGAAGTGCCCGGTCAGGCACACGTCCATGACCCGGTGCCAGGACGCCGGCGATGTCTCCCACAACGGCGCGGGCTCCGAGGTGCCCGCGTTGTTGACCAGCACGTCGATCCGGCCCAAGTCGCCGAGGATCTCCTCGACGACCGCGGCAACCGCGGCCTCGTCGGTCACGTCGAGCACCCGGCCCAGCACCTTGCGGCCGGTCGCCTCGGTGATGGCCTCGGCCATCTTCGCGGTGCGCTTGGGGTCGAGGTCGGTGATCACCACGTCGGCACCGGCAGCGGCCAGCACCCGGGCAGTGGCCGCCCCGATGCCCGCGCCTGCGGCGGCGGTGATGAGCGCGACCTGGCCGTCGAGAGTGGCCGTCATCGAGGGCTCCTCGGGTCAATTCCTTGTAATATTGCGACTATTCGTCGCAGAATAGTCAGGGCCATTCGGCGAAGTAAAGGAGCGGTCGGCGATGCCAGGACTGGTGGACGGCAAGGTTGCGGTCGTCACGGGCGCGGCGAGCGGCATCGGCCGCGCGGCGGCACTCGCGCTCGCGGCGCAGGGCGCCAAGGCGATCATCGTCGCCGACGTGCGCAAGGACCCGCGCGAGGGCGGCACCCCCACCCACGAGGCGGTGTCCTGCGAGGGCCGCTTCGTCATGTGCGATGTCCGCAAGCCCGGCGACCTGCAGGCCGCCGTCGCCGCCGCCGACGAGTTCGGCGGCATCGACATCATGGTGAACAACGCAGGCATCGTCGTCATGGGCGACTTCCTGGAGTTCACCGAGGAGCAGTACGACCGGCAGATGGACGTCAACGCCAAGGGGGTGTTCTTCGGCACCCAGGCCGCCGCGCGCCGCATGGTCGAGAAGGGCGGCGGCGCGATCGTCAACGTGTCCAGCGTGCTGGGCATGGTCGGCAGCGGTGCGGTCGCCGCATACTCCGCGTCCAAGGGCGCCATCAAGCTGACCACCTACTCGGCCGCGAACTACCTTGCCGGCAAGGGCGTTCGGGTCAATGCTGTGCACCCCGGTGTCGTCGGCACCGAACTGGTGACCGGCGACTTCGGCCTGCCGATGGAGATGGCCACCCAGGTCTTCCCGATCCCGATCGGTCGACCGGCCACCCCGGACGACGTGTCGGGGGCGATCGTCTTCCTGGCCAGCGATCTGTCCGCCTACATCACCGGGGCGTCGCTCGTGGTCGACGGGGGCATGATCACCAAGATGTGAGGGAGCGCAGCAGCGCCTCGTCGAATGCTGCGGGCACTTCCAACATCGGGTAGTGCCCGCAGTCCAGCGTGATGAGCTGCCCGTCGGGCAACCGCTCCT
Source organism: Sporichthyaceae bacterium (assembly GCA_036269075.1). Taxonomy (NCBI): domain Bacteria; kingdom Bacillati; phylum Actinomycetota; class Actinomycetes; order Sporichthyales; family Sporichthyaceae; species Sporichthyaceae bacterium. The sequence goes on along the minus strand of DATASX010000085.1, from coordinate 15,526 downwards.
GCAGCCAGGCCGCGCCCTCGATCGGGCTGACCGGATCGGCGGCGCCCATGATCTGACGCACCGGCAGTTTCAACGTCGACAGATCGGCGATCAGGTCGGTGTGCAGGTACGTGGGATAGCTGGCGATCGCCGCCCACGACGGCATCTGCAACTGCATGCGCAGCAGCCAACCGACCACGTCGGGGTCGGGCTCGCCGGCGAACGCCGAGGCGATGGTGCGCCGGCGCGTGGCGATCCGCTTGGTGCGCTCCAGATGCACCAGTCGCGCCTCCAGGTCCGTGCCGTCCGGACCGAACGGGTACTCCTCGCTGCGGCTGGCCCGTGCGCCGTTGGAGCCCACCATGATCAGCGCCGACACCCGCGACGGTTCGCGAACGGCCAGCCGCATGCCGATCTGGCCGCCGAAGGACCAGCCGACAACCGCGGCCCGCGGCAGTTGCAGCGCGTCCAGCACCGCGACGACGTCGCTCACCAGGCGGTCGATGTCGTATCCCTGCAAGGGTTTCGTCGATCTCCCGGTGCCGCGCACATCGAGCGCGATGACCCGGTATCCGTGGGCGGTGAGCGGTTCGACCTGACCCTGCCAGGCCTCGCTGTTCAGCCCGAAGCCGGCGATCAGCACGACCGGCCGGCCGCTGCCGTGGTCCCCGACCTGCCAGTCCTCGACGTGCCAGTCATCGACGTGCAGGACGACGCCGGGCTCCACCTCGACGAGCATCACCGCAGCCCGTAGGTGGCGGAGATGATCTCGCGCTGGATCTCGTTGGTCCCGGCGTAGATGCACGGGGCCAGGGCGTCGCGGACGTGGCGTTCCATGTCGTACTCGCAGGCGTAGCCGTAGCCGCCCATCATCTGCATGCCTTCCAGGGCAACGCGTTTGGCGGTCTCGGTGACCTTCAGCTTGGCCATCGAGGTCAGCCGGGTGAGCTGTTCCGGCGTGCCCCGGCCGGTGTCGACGCGCTGGGCCACGTCGTAGGTGATCAGCCGGGCGCACTCGACCTCGGTGGCCAGGTCGGCGATGCGATGCCGCAACGCCTGGAACGTGCCGATGGCCTTGCCGAATTGCTTGCGGGTGCGGACATAGTCGAGCAGGTCGTCCAGGGTGCGCCGGGCCATGCCGATGCCCTGCGCGGCACACACCACACGTTCCCCGTTCAGCCCGGCCATCACCTGCGGCCAGGCCCGGCCGACCTCGCCCACCACGCATTCGTCGGGGATGAACACGTCGGTGAGGAAGATGTCGTTCACCTCTTTGCCGCCCATCGTCTCGATGCCGCGGATGTCCACGCCGGGCAGCGCGGTCGACACCTCGAACGCGGTCAGCCCGGCCTGTCGGGAGTCCTCACGACTGGTCCGGGCAATCAGCAGCATTCGCTCGGCGATGTGCGCCGAGGAGCACCAGGTCTTCTGCCCGTCGAGGATCCAGCCGCCGTCGCCACGTACCGCGCGGGTGGAGATGTTGCCTACGTCGGAACCGGCCTCCGGCTCGGAGATCGAGATGGCGAAGATGGCGCCGGCCGCGATGGCACCGAGCGCGTCTAGCTTCTGCTTCTCGGTGCCGTACCGCTTGTAGAAGCTTGACACCGTGGCCGACGAGCCGGCCCCGTTGATCGGGGCCATCCCGCGCCAGGTCTCCTCCCAGAAGACCGTGTACTCGACCAGGCCGGCGCCCGCACCGCCGTATTCCTCAGGAATGTAGAGACCGGCCCAACCGAGATCGGCCATCTTCCGGTACAGCGCCTGGTTGTGCGCGTGGGTGCCGTGCTCGGTGAGCGCATCGCGCTGTTCCCGCGTGCCGCACTCACGCCGGCAGAACTCCGCGATGCTCGCCGCCAGCGCTGCCTGCTCCTCGGTGAGCAGCAGTTCAGTCGTCGGCGCGACCGCCGCGCTCATCCCGCCGCGGCCTGATTGCGCGGAACCAGATGGAAGTCGCCGAGGTCGACCTCATGGGTCATGTGCCAGTACTCGACGTTGGTCCACGGCATCGGCACCACGATGCGCCCGCGGGCGTTGCGGTAGTAGGTGGTCATCCCGGGGTGCGACCAGATCGTGCCCTGCAGGGCATCGGTGATCTGCTTGTCGTACCCGTCGTGGACCTCTTCGCGGCACTCCACGCTGCTGGCCTCGCCGGTGGCCAGCAGAGTCAGCAACGACATCACGTAGCGCACCTCCATCTCGATCGTCAGCGCCGCGCTGCCGCCGTGGGCCGCGAACGTGTTCGGGCCGAGCAGCATGAAGAAGTTCGGGAAATCCGGGACGGTGATGCCGAGGTACGCCCGGGCGTCGTCCTCGCCCCAGGTCTCGCGCAACGTGCGCCCGGACCGGCCGCGGACCTCCATCGGGCCGAGCACCCGAACGGCTTGAAAGCCGGTGGCGATCACCAGGACGTCGGCCGGGTACTCGACGCCATCGGCACTGATCACGGCGTCGGGCCGGATCTCGGTGACCGACTCGGTGACCAGGTCGACGTCGTCGCGGCACATCGTGCGGAACCAGCCGTTGTCCAGCAGCGGCCGCTTGCCGTAGGGCGGGTAGGTCGGCAGGCACGCCTCGAGCAGGTCGGTGCGCTCGCCGAGTTCGGACTGGATGTAGGAGGTCAGGTACTCCCGATGCCGGTCACTGCTGCGGTTGACCGACCGCTCCGGGTGCTTCCACGCCGGGTCGATCTGCAACGCCGGGTAGAGCCGGTCGCCGAAGTTCCACACCAGCCGCAGCCGGTACCAACCCATGTAGAACGGGACGTGGGTCATCAACGTCCGGGTGGCCGCGCTGGTGTCGCGCATGTAGTTGTTGTTCGGCAGGCCCCACTGCGGCGAGCGCTGAAACACCGTCACATGTGCTGCCTCGTCGGCGATCGCGGGCACCAGTTGCATCGCGCTCGCACCGGTGCCGATCACCACGACCCGCGTGCCACGCAGGTCGACGGAGTTGTCCCAGGCCGCGGTGTGCATGCTCGGCCCGGCGAAGTCCTCGATCCCCGGGATCGCCGGGAACGCCGGACGGTTGAGCAGCCCCACACCGGTGATCACCGCGTTCGCGACCAGCGTGCCCTGCGCGCCGGACGCCTCGCGCACCGTGGCCCGCCAGACCTGCGCGGCGTCGTCCCAGTCCAGGGACTCGACCTCGGTGCCGAACCGGATGTGCCGGCGCAGGTCGTAACCGTCGGCGAGTTGTTCGAGGTAGCCGTGCAGTTCGTCGCGCTTGGCGAAGTACCGCGACCAGGTCGGGGACTGCGCGAAGGAGAAGCAGTAAAGATGGCTCGGGGTGTCGACGCCGCAGCCGGGATAGGTGTTCTCCAGCCAGGTGCCACCGACGTCCGGATTCTTCTCCACGATGGAGAAGTCGATCCCGGCCTTCTTCAGCTTGACCGCGGCGCACAGCCCGGACAGGCCGGATCCGATGATGAGCACGGCGACCGGCGTGGTCATCGTGGCCGGGTCGGGAACCAGGTCGCGGTCGGTGACGCCGAGTTCCTCGGCCAGCAGACCGCCGATGTCCTCGGGCAATCGCTGGCTGGAACCCAGCGACAGGGAGAGCATCCGCACCAACCGCTCGGGGCTGGGCGCCGGCGCGGGCAGCAGCGTTCCGTCGTGCCATGCGCGTAGCACGACCAGCGCTTCCGCACGGACAGCGGCCTGCAATTCCTCCGAGAGCCCGGCGGAATCGTGATCGTCGACGCCGAGCGGGGCGGCGGGCGCGAACCGTCCGGACAGCCATTCGTCGTCGCCGGTCAGGTGCGCGAGGGCGGCCAGCAGCGTCGGGATGTTGGCATCCGCCAGGGCCGCCCGCAACTCGTCGTCGGTGAGGTCGGAGCGGCGCAGATCTGCCGGCGAGCAGACCAGGAAGTCGCCATCTTTTTGACTCTCCACGTCTCAATAATATGAGACGCGGGGTCTCAGTCAAGAGCCAAGTGCCGTCACCGGAGGCGTTGACGGCCCGCCGACCTGCGCGATAATAAACAGACCTATTGGATCAAAAATCCTCCTGGACGGGGTGAGGACCACGGCCCTTGCCGCTGTTTGCACCAGCCTGCGAAAGCCGCTGGAGGTCGTGGACCTCATCGTGGAGGCGCCGCGGGCGGGCGAGGTCGCGGTCCGGGTGATCGCCGCCGGGATCTGTGCCTCCGACCTTTCCGTGCAGAAGGGGGACCTCCCCGGTCCGCTGCCGATCGTGCTCGGCCACGAGGGCGCGGGCGTCGTCACAGCAGTCGGTGCCGGGGTCGAGCAGATCGTGGTGGGCGATCACGTGACGGTGTGCGCCATGCCGCAGTGCGGCCGGTGCCGGCGCTGCGTCCGGGGTCAGACGGGGTTGTGCGAGCGCGCCGACGGGGTGCTGTTCAGCGGCGCGCAGTTGGACGGCTCCCGGCGGTTTCGCACTGTGGACGGTATTCCGGTCGCCCAGATGGTCGCGGCGGGTACGTTCGCCGAGTCCGTCGTGGTTCCCGCGATCTCGGTCGTGCCCCTGCCCCGCGAGTTCCCGTTCGCTCCCGCCGCGCTGCTCGGCTGCGCCGTGCTCACCGGCATGGGCGCCGCGCGGAACACCGCGGCGATCCGACCCGGCGACACCGTTGCCGTGCTCGGCTGCGGCAGCGTAGGGCTCAGCGCGATCCAGGGCGCCCGACTGGCCGGGGCAGGCCGCATCGTGGCCATCGACCTGATCGAGGCGAAGCTCGGACTGGCCCGCACGGTCGGCGCCACCGACGTGGTCGGTGCCCGCGACGCCGATGTCGTCGCCGCGGTAAAGGATCTGACCGCCGGCCGCGGCGCCGAGGTCACCATCGAGGCGGTCGGGGCGCAGGCCACCGTGGACGCGGCGATCCGGATGACCGATCGAGGTGGCGAGGTGGTGTTCGTCGGCGCGGGCGGTCCGGCGATCCGGATCGACATCCCGCAGTTCCGGGGCCTGGTGGGCAGCGCCAAGACGTTCAAGGGCTGCCTGTTCGGCGCCGCCGACATCCACCGCGACATCCCGCAATTCGTCGAGTACTACCGGACCGGCGAACTGCTGCTCGACGAACTCGTGTCTCGCACGTTCGGCCTGCACGAGATCAACGACGGCTTCGCGGCCGTCGCCGCCGGCGAGCTGATCTCCGCCGTAGTGCGGTTCGACCTGCAGGAGGCCTCATGACAACGGCGGCGCTGGCGGCCGGCGACCTCTGCGAAGCGTTCGCCCGGACCGTGGCCGACCGGTCCGGCGAGGTCGCGATGCGATCGTCGGACGGCGCCGTGAGTCTGACCTGGCAGGAGGTCGACGCCGCGGTGCGCGCGGCCGCCGCCGGCCTGGCCGCGTTGGGCCTGGCCGCGGGCGGGACCACCGCGATGATGCTCAGCAACCGCTACGAGGCCGCGGTCGTGGACCTGGCCACCCTGCACGTGGGTGCGGTACCGGTGTCGCTGTACAACAGCTCGGCGACCGCCCAATTGGTCTATCTGCTCGACGATTCGCGGGCCGACCTGCTGATCACCGAACAGGCGTTCGCGGACAAGGCTCGGGCCGCGATCGAGGCCACCGCGCGCAAACCGCGACTGGTCGTCGTGGACGGCGCGGACGGCGCGGAGCCGAACTGGACCGAACTGCTCGCGCTCGCCGAGCCGTCGGCGCCGGGCACGCGGCCGAGCCTGGACCCCCACGACGTGCTGACCGTCGTCTACACCTCGGGCACCACCGGGGTGCCCAAGGGCGCCGAGCTCACGCACTTCAACATCCTCGAGCAGATCCGCGGCCTGCACTCCCTGGGCCGGTTGCCCGCGGGCGGGCGCGCCCTGTCCTACCTCCCGTTCGCACACATGGGCGACCGCCTGTGCGCCTACTACATGCCGATCGTGATGGGCGCCGCCATCACCTACCACCCGGTGCCGAGGACCGCGGCGGCCTTGCTCCCGGAGATCCAGCCCACGCTGTACATGGCGGTGCCCCGGATCTGGAACCACCTGCAGAACGTGGCGCGGCAGTTGATCTCGAACGACCCCCGCAAGGACGAGCTCGAGGAGGCACTCGAGCTCGGGTGCCGCCTGCACGACGAACGACTGGCGGGCGCCGCGGTCGACCCCGCCCTGCGCGCCGCGTGGCAGGCGCACGACGCCGCGCTGCACGGGCTGCGCCGGGCCTTGGGCCTGGCCGGCGGAGAGTTGCTGTTCACCGGCGCCGCGCCACTGCCGGCGGAGACCCTGCGGTTCTTCGCAGCGATCGGCGTCGTGCTGGGCGAAGCCTACGGGCAGAGCGAGACCGCCGGGATCATCCTGTGCAACCCGGCCGGTGCCGCGCGCCCCAACACCAACGGCCTGCCGCTGCCCGGGGTGCAGGCACGGATCGAGCCGGACGGCGAACTGCTGCTGAAGGGCCCCATGGTGATGAAGGGCTACCGCGGCAAGCCCGAGCTCACCGCCGAGGTCATCGACGCCGACGGCTGGCTGCACACCGGCGATGTGTTTGTCACCGACGAGGCCGGCTACTTCCGAATCGTCGACCGCAAGAAGGAGATCCTGGTCAGTTCCTCAGGCAAGAACGTCTCACCGGTCCTGGTGGAGAACACCTTGGCGGCGGCCACCGCGCTGATCGCCACCTCGGTGTGCATCGGCGACGCGCGGTCCTACGTGACCGCGTTGATCGTGCTGGAGCCCGAACTGACCGCCACCGTCACCGGTGCGTCCGACCCGATCCGCAACGCCGAACATCCGGAGGTGCTGGACCGATTGCGCAACGCGGTCCGCGCGGCGAACGAGAACCTCAACACGGCCGAGCAGGTGCGCCGCTTCCTGGTCGTTCCGGGCGTCTGGCTGCCTGGCACCGAGGAGCTGACCCCGACCATGAAGGTCCGGCGCAAGCCGATCGACGCGAAGTACGCCGCCGAGATCGAGTTGCTGTACGGCCCGCCCTCCGAGCGCGTCCAGGATGTCTCGTGACCGACACGCCGTTACGGTTGCCAGGAATGAGCAAGACTCGAGCTTCGGCGGCCGAGGTCGCGGGCGACGAGCGCCCGGCGGACAACGGTGCGCCGCGCGGCCGCGGCCGACCACGTCGCGACATCGACCGCGAACAAGTAGCCGACGCCGTCGAGGAAATCTTCGAGGACGGGGGCTACGAGGCCGTCTCGATCGAGGAGACCGCCAAGCGCCTGGGCGTCTCCCGGGCCACGCTCTACCGGACCGTGCCGTCCAAGGAACACCTGATGGCCATCCTGTTCGAGCGGATGACCGGGGAGCTGTACGCGGCGGCGCTGGCGATCGTCGAGGACCCGACGCTGTCGGCACGGGAACGACTGGAACGCCTGGTCCGCGAGCAGGTCGACGCGGCTTTCCGGCAACGCAACTACCTGCTGGTGTTCTTCGGCGGCGGCGGGCTGCCCGCCGAGGACCTGGAGCGCTGGGCCACCTGGCGCCGCGCCTACGAGGGACTTTGGATCGCCGTGGTCACCGCCGCGATCGAGGCCGGCGACCTCCCGGACGACGACCCGCGCCTGGTGACCCGCCTGCTGACCGGCATGACAACCTGGGTCGCCCGCTGGGCCCGACCCAACGGTCCGTTCGAGCCGGCCCAGATCGCCGACGTCGCCCTGCGTCTTGTGCTGCCCGAGACGAGAGAATAGTCTCGGGTTTCTGAGACTGCGGAGCTCAAAAAGATTCGGGGAGGCGAGGCCGGCGTGGAGCACCGTGCGCTGACCCTGCGCGTGGACGGGCCGGTGGCCGAGATAACGCTGACCCGCCCGGAGCTGTTCAACCGGTTCGACGACACGCTGCACGTCGAACTCGCCGTCGCGCTCGACCAGATCCGCCGCGACGAGAAGGTACGTGCGGTCGTGCTGGCCTCCACCGGGAAGGTGTTCTCGGCCGGCGGGGACTTCGAGCTGATGCGCGCCGCGCAGGCCGACGTCGCAACCCGGCTGCGGATCGTCGACGACGGCCGACGCCTGCTCGACGCGCTCACCTCGTTGCCGCAGCCGTTGGTCGTCGCGCTGCACGGCGCCGCCATCGGGCTGGGTGCCACTGTCGTGCTGACCGCCGATGCCGTGGTGGCCGCGCGCACCGCGTCGCTGTCGGACCCGCACGTACACATGGGCCTGGTCGCCGGCGACGGGGGATGTCTGGTCTGGCCGCAAGCCGTCGGCATGCTGCGCGCCCGCCGGCACCTGCTCACCGGCGACCCGGTCGACGCCGCGACCGCATTCACCATCGGTCTGGTCACCGACCTGGTCGACACCGCCGAGGAGGTGCTGCCGGCCGCTCGTGCGTTGGCCGCGCGGATCGCGGCGTTGCCCCCGTTGGCGGTGCAGGGCACGAAGCGGGTGCTGAACCAGGTCACCGCGCATCGCGCCGGCGAGGTGGTCGAACTAGCCTTCTCCCACGAGGAGACCACTCTCGCCTCGCAGGACCTGCTCGAAGCCATCGACGCCTTCACCGAACGCCGCCCCGGGGCCTTCTCCGGGAAATAACCACAGTCCGGGCCGCTGAACCAGTCGGAGGATCCCGTGCCCATCGCGGAGCTGAACGGCAACAAGCTGTACTACGAGGTCACCGGCGAAGGACCTGAGACCCTGGTGCTCTCCCACGGCGCTTTCCTGGACCACACGTTGTGGGACCACGTGGTCGCGGAGCTGTCCGGCGAGTACCGCTGCATCACCTGGGACGAGCGCGGTCACGGCATGTCCGAGTGCAACGGGCCGTTCGACTACTGGGACGCCGCCGACGACGCCCTCGGTCTGCTGGAGTTGGCCGGTGCCGAGAACGCCGTGTTCGTCGGCATGTCACAGGGCGGGTGGCTCAGCCAGCGGGCCGCGCTGGCCGCCCCGGAGAAGGTTCGCGGCCTCGTTCTGCAGGGCACGTCGATCAGGCAGCTCACCCCCGAGGAGCACGCCGGCTACTCCCAACTCGGCGGCGCGTGGGTCGCGATGGGCCCGGTCGGCGACATCGCCGACGCCGTGCTCGGCATCCAGTTCGCCGGCGCCGACTACGACGGATCCCGGTTCATCCAGCGCTGGCAGTCCAAGGCCCCGTCGGCCTGGGCGCAGGTGTGGGACACCATCCTCGGCCGCGACGACATCACCGGGCGGGTCAAGGAGATCACCTGCCCGGTCTCGGTGGTGCACGGCACTGCCGACGCGGCTTTCTCGGTGCAGATCGCCAACGAGACGTCCGGCATGGTGCCCAACTGCCTCGGCGTCACGTTGGTCGCGGGTGCGCCCCACGCCGCCGCGCTCACCCATCCCCTCGAGATTTCCGCGGCCATCCGCACCTTCATGCAAGGCCTGTCCGGGTAGCGCATGCGGCGAACCGTTCTCGACGAACGACACGAGGCGTTCCGCAAGGAGGTTCGGGCCTTCCTGCAGGACGAGGTGGTGCCGGAGTACGCCGAGTGGGAGCGAGCCGGTGCTCCCCCGCGGGACTTCTGGCCCCGCGCCGCCGCGGTCGGCATCCTCGGCATCAACGTCCCGGTCGAGTACGGCGGAACGCCGGGCACGACCTACCTGCACAGCGCGGTCTTCGCCGAGGAGGCACAAGCCCTCGGGCTCGCGCTCGGTGGCGTGCGGGTCCAGGTCGACATCTGCATGCCGTACTACTTGTCCTACGGCACGGGGGAACAACGGCTGCGCTGGATCCCGCGGCTCACTGGCGGCGACGCGATCACCGCGATCGCCATGTCCGAACCGGCCACCGGGTCGGACCTCAAGGGCATGGCGACCACAGCACACCGCGAGGGCGACCGGTACGTGGTCAACGGTGCGAAGACGTTCATCTCAAACGGTATGAAGGCCGATCTTGTGCTGGTCGCGGTGAAAACCGACCGGGACGCCGGCCGCGACGGCATCAGCCTGCTCGTCGTCGAGGAAGGCATGCCGGGCTTCTCCCGTGGCAAGAAGCTGGCGAAAATGGGCCAGCAGGCGCAGGACCTCGCCGAGCTGTTCTTCGACGATGTCGAGGTGCCCGTCGACAACCTGCTCGGCGAACCCAACCGCGGATTCGCCTACCTGACTGCGAATCTGGCCCAGGAACGCCTCTCGATCGGGGTCAACTCGCAGGCCGCCGCGGCCGCCGCGCTGGCGGCCACCGTCGAGTTGGTCGGCGCCGGCACGCGGCCGGGTCAGCATGTGAAGTTCGAACTCGCCGCCTGCGCCACCGACGTCGCGGCCGGTCAAGCACTGGTCGATCAAGCGCTCGCCGCGCACGAGGCCGGTGAGCTGAGCCCGTCGGACGCGGCCATGGTGAAGTTGTTCTGCACCGAACTGCAGGGCCGGGTCACCGACCGTTGCCTGCAACTGCTCGGCCCGGCCGGGGCCCGCAAGTCAGGTCCGTTGGGCCGGGCGTACGCCGATGCCCGGGTGGCCCGGATCTACGGTGGATCCAGTGAAATCATGAAAGTGATCGTCAGTCAGTCGCTCGAACTCTGAGAGGACAGCGACATGAGAGGAATGGCCATGCGTGACGCGGTCATCGTGGACGTCGTCCGATCCCCGATGGGGAAGGGCAAGGCGCCCAAGGACGGCAAGCCGGGCGGTGCGCTGTCCGGGGTGCACGCGGTGGAGTTGCTCAGCCAGACGCTGAAGGCGTTGCTGGATCGCAACCCCGCGCTCAACCCTGCCGAGGTCGACGACTTCATCGTCGGCTGTGTCAGCCAGGTCTCCGAGCAGGCCGGCTGCATCGGCCGCTGGGCGTGGCTGGGCGCGGGGCTGCCGGAGCACGTCCCGTCGACCGTCGTGGACCGGCGTTGCGGGTCCGCCCAGCAGGCCTTCGACTTCGCCGCGGCGGGCATCATCGCCGGTGTCTACGACGTGGTCGTGGCCGGTGGCATCGAGTCGATGAGCCGTATCCCGATGGGCACCGCGAGACTCGGCGCGGACGTCTACGGGCCGTCGTCCACCGCCCGTTACGCGCCGGGTCTGGTCCCGCAGGGCATCTCGGCGGAACTGGTCGCCGCCCGGTGGAACCTGGACCGCGAGATGCTCGACGCGTACTCGGCCCGGTCCCATCAGCGCGCCGCCGCGGCCGCGGCGGCCGGTGGGTTCGACAGCGAGATCGTGCCGATCACCATCCCGAAGGGAATCGTCTCCTCCGACGAGTCGATCCGGCCCAGTACCACCGCCGAAGGGCTGGCCGGGCTGAAGCCGGCGTTCGAGAACGAGGCGATGGCGGAGCGCTTCCCGCAGATCAACTGGTTGATCACCGCGGGCAACTCCTCGCAGATCACCGACGGCGCAGCCGCTCTGCTCATCATGAGCGCCGACCGCGCCGATGCCCTCGGGCTGCGCCCACGGGCCCGGTTCCACGCCTTCGCGGTGGCCTCGGACGACCCGATAACCATGCTCTCCGGGCCGATTCCGGCCACCGAGAAGGCGCTTAAGCGCTCCGGGCTGAGCATCGATCAACTCGACCACTACGAGGTCAACGAGGCCTTCGCGTCGGTGCCGCTGGCCTGGGCGCAGCACTTCGACGCCGACCCGGCCAAGCTGAACCCGCGTGGCGGCGCGATCGCGTTGGGCCATCCGCTGGGCGCATCCGGGGCTCGGATCATGGCCACCATGCTCAACCATCTCGAGGCCACCGGCGGCCGCTACGGCCTGCAGACCATGTGCGAGGCCGGCGGCATGGCCAACGCCACCATCATCGAAAGGCTCTAGCCCTATGGAGATCGCAGGCAACGCCGTCCTGGTCACCGGGGGCGCTTCCGGGCTCGGCCTGGGCACCGCCCGCGCGTTGGCCAAGGCCGGCGCCAAGGTGACCATCCTCGACCTGCCCAGCTCCGCGGGCGCCGAGGTGGCCGCCGAACTGGGCGCGACCTTCGTCGCCGCCGACGTCACCGACACCGCTGCGGTCGAGGCCGCGCTCGATGCCGCCGAGGCGGCGGGCACGCTGCGCGCCGTCGTGCACTGCGCAGGCAAGGGCGGCCCGGTGCGCGTGGTGGAGAAGGACGGCAGCCCGGGGTCGCTGGAGAAGTACACCGAGACCGTGACGGTGAACCTGATCGGCAGCTTCAACGTGCTGCGGCTGGCCGCCGCGCGGATGGCGCGCACCGAGTCCGCCGACGGCGAACGCGGGGTGGTCATCATGACCGCGTCGGTCGCCGCCTACGAGGGTCAGATCGGCCAGATCCCCTACGCCTCCTCCAAAGCAGGCATCGTCGGCATGACGATCGTGGCCGCGCGCGACCTTGCCAGTAAGCAGATCCGGGTCGTCACGATCGCACCCGGCCTGTTCGACACCCCCCTGCTCGCCCGGCTGCCGGAGGACGTCAAGACCTCACTGGGCAAGTCGGTGCCGCACCCCAGTCGGCTCGGCACACCCGACGAGTACGCCAAGTTGGCGCTGGCGATCATCGACAACCCGATGCTCAACGGCGAGACGATCAGACTCGACGGGGCGATCCGGATGGCACCGAGATGAGTGAGCTGGTTCTGTTCGAATCCTTCGACGGGGTCGCTGTCATCACGTTGAACCGGCCCGAGCGCCGCAACGCGATCGACCTGCCGACCGCCGAGGCGATCGCCGCCGCGCTCACCCAGCTCGACGAGCGCGACGACCTGGTGGTCGGGGTGATCACCGGCAACGGCCCGGTGTTCTCGGCGGGCATGGACCTGAAGGTGATCGCGGCCGGCGGGCCCCGCCCGATCGTGCCCGGCCGCGGGGCGTTCGGGATCGTGGAGCGCCCGCCGACCAAGCCGCTGATCGCCGCGGTCGAGGGCGCCGCGTTGGCCGGTGGCTTCGAGATCGCGCTGGCCGCCGATCTGATCGTGGCGGCCGACAACTCCTCGTTCGGGCTGCCCGAGGTCAAGCGCGGCCTGGCCGCCGCGGCCGGCGGGGCGGTGCGGTTGCCGCAGCGCATCCCGTACTCGCACGCCATGCGGATGATCCTTACCGGTGAGCCCATCTCCGCGCAGCGCGCGTACGAACTCGGCCTGGTGGTCGAGTTGACGCCACCCGGTGCGGCACTGGCCGCCGCGAAGGCGTTGGCGGGCGCCATCGCGGTCAACGCACCGCTGGCGGTGCGCACCTCCAAGCAGGTCGTGAACCTGGTGCAGGGCACTTCGTTCAGCGAGGCCTTCGAGCGACAACGACCACTCATGCAGGTGATCCGCGAGTCGGCCGATGCCCGCGAAGGAGCCGTGGCGTTCGCGGAGAAGCGCGAACCCAAGTGGACCGGGCGGTGAGAACGGCCCGCCGAGGAGTCTTCGACGAGGAGCACGAGGCCTTCCGGGACAGCGTCGCGCGCTTCCTGACCGAACAGGCGGTGCCGAACCGCGACCGTTGGGACAGCGAGGGGATCGACGCCGAGTTCTGGACCGTCGCAGCCGGCTACGGCTTCCTCGGCCTGGCGGAGGCGGGAGACCCGCGCTTTGCCGCGGTCGTGCTCGAGGAGGCCATGGCGGCGGGGCTGCCGGCCGTCGCGCTGTCCCTGGCCGCGCACGAGAGCTTCGTGGAGTTGGCCGGTCGCGAGGTCCGGGGCCTGCTGGCCATGGTCGACGGCGGCGCGCTGCGTGCCGAGGCCCTCGGCGCGGCATGGGTGCTCGACGGCACCGCGGAGACCGTGATCAACGGGGGCGGCGCCGGCCTGTTGCTGGTCACCGTAACTGACGGGGTGTCAGAACTGCTGTTCACCGTCGAACCTGACGCCGCCGGTCTGCACAGGTCGCCCGCCGACGCCCTTCTCGGTCTGGAGAGCTGCGACGTGGCGGATCTGCGCCTCGAAGCGGTCACCGCCGCGGATCGACTCGACACGGACCCCACGGCAGCGCGAACCGCGCACCAACTCGCACTGGCCGTCGCGGCCATGGCCGGGGCGCGTACGGCGCTGGCCGACACGGTGGTCTACGTCAAGCAGCGCAAGGCCTTCGGGCGAGCGATCGCGGAGTTCGAGAACACCCAGCGCGTGCTGGCCGGCGTCGGGGCGCGGGTGACTGCTGTGGGCGCTTACGTCGACGGCTGCCTGGGCAACGCCGCCCGGCTGTCCCCCGCGGACGCCGTCGCGGCGAAGTTCTGCGCCGCCGACGTGCTGGCGCTGGCCGTGGACTCCGGCGTCCAGTTGCACGGCGGTTACGGCTACATGTGGGAGTACCCGATCGCCCGCGCCTACGCCGCGGCCCCGTTCTTCCGTCTGCACGCCAGTGCCGGCGAGCACTCTCTGCTCGCCGGCGCCGTCGGGCTCTGACTCGTTCGCGGAGTTACCGGACCGCGGGGAGCACCTTCTCGGCGAAGAGCTCGAGTTGGCGGCGCTGGACGTCCAGCGGCATCGTGCCCTGCTGGAAAAATTGCCACACCATCCAGTCCAGCGCACCCTCCTCCTCGCCGTCCTCGGCGTGGCAGGTGTTGAGCTCCTCCATCTGGCGGCGGACGTCGTCGACAGTGCCGCACAGTAGCTGCCGGACCTCGATCAGGCGCTTGGCCAACGCGGCCTCGTCCTTGAACGACACCGGCGCGTCCGGGGCGTCCTCGGCGGTCCGGAACATCTCGGCGAAGCCGAATTTGTTGAAGTAGTTGTGCCACTCGTAGGCCGCCGTGTGCACGGCCATCTCGAAGGCCTCCTCGCGGGTGTCGCCGATGCACACCGAGCGGGTGGCCCCGAACCGCTCACCGAGCTTGAGCTCGTGACCCTGCTCCCGGGCAGCCTCGCGGTAGGCCATCGCGTGTTCCCGGAAGGCGCGCGGCCGGCCCTCGGTGGCGATGCAGGAGAAGCCTCGCTTCGCCGCGGCGATCATGCTGGCCGGGGACACGGTGTACGGCACCCAGATCGGCGGGTACGGACGCTGGTACGGCGGCGGGGTGACGCCGATCTTGCGGACCACGCCCTCGGCGTCGACCTCGTCCTGCGAGCCGAAGTCGCGGGTCCAACCGATGCCGCCGAAGCCCTTGATCCCTTCCGCGTAAGGGAAAGGCACCTGGTAGTGCTTGCCGTCGTGGTCCCAGGAATCCTGGGTCCAGGCCTTGAGGATGATGTCGACGTTCTCGTTGTAGACCTCGCGGTTGCGCACGTCGGAGTCCGCGTCGACCAGCGAGGTCGAGCCGCCCTGGGACAGGATCTGGATCCAACGCTTCTGGTAGCCGCGGGCGAAGGTGGCACCGACGCGGCCCCTGGTCAACTGGTCGAGCAGCGCGATGCTCTCGGCAATCCGGATCGGGTCGCCCGCCGTCGGCACGATCGACATCGGATAGAAGTGGATGTTCTTCGTCCGTACCGCCAGGTCGGCGTACAGGGTGATGGGGTCGGGCATGACCTCGCCGCCCTCGGAGTGCAGGTGGTGCTCGGTGGTCGAGAACGCGTCGTAGCCGAGTTCATCGGCCAGCACGGCGATTTTCCGGACCTCGTCGAGCATCATCTGGTAGCGCTCGGTGTTGCGCCCGATGGGCCGCAGATCGCGCCGCTCGTTGAGCGTCGCGGGGATCGTCGGCATCGCGAACACGCTGACCTTCATGCCGCCCCACTCCTGTCTCGCTGATTTTTGAGCCCTGGTGTCGCAAATCTAAACCGGCCGGGTGTCGTCACGCTAGCCCCCCCCCCCCCCCCCCCCCCCCCCCCCCCCCCCCCCCCCCCCCCCCCCCCCCCC